>NZ_JANKOG010000045.1:0-29117 GCF_024656005.1 Burkholderia sp. SCN-KJ | reverse complement strand
CTGGTGCATTTGGCGGTGTTGCGTCCCGCGCCGAAGGTCAGCCGCTTCAGCGCAACACTAAGGTTCTATCGGCATACTGCGGTCTCGTTAGAGTCATGAAGTCCAGCAGCTCGTCTTCATGCCGTTCAGAGTCTTGACGCAGTTTGAGTTACCGATTGCCCCAACGGTTGGAAGCCATGCGCAACAGCGCTGCATTGGCAGCGCGCAAATCGAACAATTCCGCGTCGAAGCCGGACCCGATCCAGTTTCGGTAACGCTCTGCCTTTTCACTGTCCGGATCGTTGGATAGCGTATTCAGGAACGCCTCATAGCCGGATGGACCGCCAACGTCCTCCGGCGGACAAGCACGGGCGCCGCCAATGACTTGGGCTTCTCCCCAAGGTTGGCCCTCGATCGTTTCCATCTTCTCGACGACGACGCTGTGATTCCAGCCGTCCCCGAAGTCGTATCGGTAAACGAAGCGCGAACCTGGCTTCAGGACCGCCTGCAGACGAACCTTTCGGTCATCTGCAGTCGTGCCCGTGTCAGCAAAGTCCACCACGTCATCGATCTCGAACATGGCGTAGGTCATGCCATCGATCAGGAAGTCGTGGAGATGCGTGTCTTCCCATCCGAAAGCTGCTTGCAGAATGTGATGCAGCTTGCGCAGCGATTCAGTTCCTTCGACTTCGATCTGACGCCAGATGGGCGGATCGATGTGCTGAAGCGCCACTTTGAGGGTGAAGCGCGGGAACGATTTCGGCATTCGATCTCCTCAGAACGCGAACCTGCACTATTATCGCCTCGCAAGGGTCACCTGAAGCAAGTACTGTGGGATCGCCGACGCTGGAAGGGACGCGAAGCATCCGCGCATAGCAACCGCACTGCAGCCCGCCTCACCTCGATCAAATCGCCACTTCCGGCGGTGCCTGACGAAACAGCCGCGTAATCCAGCACAGATATCCCAGCCCGAGCACGAACCACGCGATGCCGAGGATCAGTGCCGCCTTCTCGAGACTCACGAGCAGCCAGATATCGGACACCGCGCCGATCACCGGGAACACGAGCCCGCCGAACACCCCGATCCGGCGTTCGCCGTGATGACCCGACAGATACAGGCGAATCACGCACAGATTGACGGCCGTAAAGGCAAGGAACGCGCCGAAGTTGATGAACGACGTCGACGTGGCGACGTCCAGCTTCAGCGCGATCAGGCCGACCACGCCCGCCAGCGCGATGTTGATCGCCGGTGTCTTGAAACGCGGGTGAATGAATCCGAAGACGCGTTTCGGCAGGATTTCGTCGCGCCCCATCGCATAGAGGAGCCGGCCGACGCTCGCTTGCGCGGAAATGCCCGACGCGAATTGGGCGAGGATCAGACCCGCGAGGAATACGGTGACGAACACATCGCCACCGATCATCTTCGCGACCTCGAACGCGGCTGAATCCGTGTCCTTGAATTCGACGCCCGGGTGCGCGAGCTGCATCGTGTACGCTGCGATCACGAAGATCGCCCCACCGATCAGCGCAATCAGCAAGATCGCACGCGGCATGTTCTTTTTCGGCTCGATCGTTTCCTCGGTCAGCGTCGACACCGCGTCGAAGCCGAGGTACGAATACGCAGCGATCGCGGCGCCCGCCATCGTCGCGCCGAACGGCACGTGCGGCTTGAAGAACGGCTCCGCCATCGCGATGCCGCCCGGCCCGGCCGCGGCCGACGCATAGTGCCAGCACAGCGCCACGAACATCACGACGATCGCGAGCTGCACGATCATCAGCACGATATTGAAGCGCGCAGCCAGTTCGATGCCGACGATGTTCAGGCCGCTCGTCAACACGATGAACGCGACGATCCAGATCCAGGTCGGCACATGTGGAAAGGCGGCGTTCAGATATGCAGCGCCGATCAACCAGATCACCATCGGCAGGAAGAAATAGTCGAGCAGCGTCGCCCAGCCGATCATGAAGCCGAGGTGCGGGTTGAACGTCTTGCGCGTGTACGTATAGGCCGAACCTGCAGTCGGATAGAGCCGTGCGAGCTTGCCGTAGCTGAGCGCGGTGAACGCGATGGCAATCAGCGCAAGCAGATAGGCGAGCGCGGCCGTGTCGTCGCTGGCCTTGGCGAGCACGCCGTAGGTACCATAGACGATCAGCGGCGCCATATAGGCGAGGCCGAACAGCAGCACGGACGGCAGGCCGAGCGTGCGCTTCAGGCTCGGCGATTCATGGGATGACGACGCTTGCATGTTATCTCCTGGACCTTCGGGGCCGATGCGAATGCCTGTGTGCCTTCGGCCGACATTTCGATTGAACGGGCATGCCCGGGCGACGCATGACGCCCGCGCGATGCCGTGAACGGACTGCGAAACCGGATTATTCGCCGCGCTGACAACGCGCTTCGATCATGAATGCGCGATGTCCGTCCGACTGTTCGAGCGGCGCGAGATCAAGCGCCACGCGCGTGTCGTGCAGGTAGTTGTAGTGTTCGCGGCTCGCTTCGAGACGCGTGAGATCGAGGTTCGCCTGCACGACCGCCTCGTCCCTGCCCAGTTCCAGCGCGGTTTCGCCGAACGGATCGACGAGCGCGGAAAGGCCTGCGAACGTCAGATTGTCGTCGCCGGCCCCGCAGCGGTTCACCATCACCGCGAACATCTGGTTTTCCATCGCGCGTGCCGCGATCGCGCGGCGATGCACGGGGCCGAACGGGTCCATGTTGCCGTTCGTGACGATCAGCAGATCGGCATCGAGCGCGCCGACGGCTCGCGCCGTTTCGGGAAATTCGATGTCGTAGCAGATCAGCAGGCCGACCGTCAGGCCGTTCCAGATGCACGTCGCGAAGCGGTCACCCGGCGTGAAGACACCGACATCCGATGCCCACAGATGCGTCTTGCGATAGCGCAGCACGATGTCGCCCTGCTCGTCGACAAGTACCGTGGTGTTGTAAAACCGGTTGCCGTCGCGCTCCGCGAGGCCCACGGCGACAGCGACGCCCTTTTGTCGTGCCGCGTCGCGTACCGCGGATAATCCGGGGCCATCGAGCGTCTGTGCGACTTCGGCGACATTGTCCCGGGTCGGAAAGCCCGACAACGTCGTCTCGGGGAACACGATCAGTTTCGTGCCGCCTGCCATGTCGACGCGCCCGATCGTGTCGATCACCTTGCGCGTGTTGTGCGCGACGTGGCCGTCGATCAGCGAGAGTTGCGCGAGTTCTACCTGCATGAAACCGTCTCCTTCCAATAGCCTTTCATCGGCGCGTCGTCTGCCCTGCCCTTCTGATACGACGCGCGGTCGAGCGAAACAGGCCGTGTACCCCTGCCTGTCGAAGTGAGGCCGATTATCGGGTTATTATTTTTGACCTGAAATTCCCCGCCAGGGTTACCCTCACCGGAGCACACGATGGACTTCGAATGGCGAGATCTCGCTTTTCATCGGGAGATTGGCTCGGCCATCGACGCCCTCGATGGCCCGCATTTCTGGGCACGCCTCACGCGTGTGCTCGAGCGGCATCTCGAGTTCGACAACTGGGTCGCGCTGCGTTTCGCGCGCGCCGCGCCGCCTCTCGTGCTTGCCGAGCAGGCGATGCCCGACGGCAAGATCGACCTGATGTTTCAGGACTATCTGGCCGCCCTCTATCAACTCGATCCGTTCTATCTCGCCGCGTTCGAAACGCAGGCGTCGGGCTTCTACACGCTCGCCGACGTCGCGCCGGACAATTTCCGGATGACCGAGTACTACCAGCGGTACTTCAGGAAAAACATCGTCGGCGACGAAGTGCATTTCAACGTCATGATCGATCGCGATCACACATTGGGCTTTTCGCTCGGCAAGACGAGCAAGTACGACGATCGCGAGATTGCGTTGCTCACGCTGTACACGCCCTGGGTCCTGTCGTTGATGCAGCAGCGCTTGCGCTTCGAGACGTTCGCGATCAAGGATGCGCCGCGCGTGACCGAAGGCGAAGCGCCCGACCCGCAGGCGCGCTTCGGGATGCTGACCGGAAAGAGCGGGCGCGGCGCGTTGACCACGCGCGAAATCGAAGTCGCGATGCTGTCATTGAGCGGATTTTCGTCACGCGCGATCGGGGAAAAGCTGTCGATTTCGTTCGAGACCGTGCGTGCGCACAAGAAGCACATTTACGCGAAGCTGGGTGTCGGATCGCAATCCGAATTGTTCGCGATGTTCTACGATCGGGGCAGATCCGGCGAATCTGCGTGATTCGCGTCTCGGTGTCACGGCACGAATACCGGCAGGCGCGCTGCCGCTTCAGGTTTCGCCGGTGAGCATGGAATCACGTGCATCCAGATTGACTCGATTGCCTGTGGCGGCTCGACGAGCAGCCCGACGTCGCGACGCTGCCGCCGCTGCTCGTCGTCGGCTGAGCCGCGTGAACGAACCCTAAGCCTCCGCCGCGACGCCATGCCGCTCGAGCGCTTCCGCGACCTCGACGACGCGACCGCGCAGCCACGCGTGCGCGTCCTGCCGAGCCTTTACTTGCAGCAGACGCACGGCGTGAGCGCGCTGCGTGCCGGTTTCGAGCTGTTTCCGCTGAGATGGAAGCCGACGGAAACCTTGGAGACGGGCATCCTGAAGACACTCGGCCGGTACCTGTAGACGTTCGGACAGCATTCGGCATCGGCCGCGGGCAGGGTCAGGCGCGGCCGCGCGGCGACGTCGCGTGCCGGCGTCGTCGCAATGCAGAAACTTAATACGGATTCCGATCGACCCATCAAGGCAACGACAAACCATCAATTGGTATTGTCGTTCGCTTCGAAATGTAGCTGCGATCGAGCTCCCCGACCGATCGGCAACCGATGAGGGCGAGCGTCCGGTCTGTTTCCCGTTTGATCATCTCGATGACGTCGCTCACGCCGATTTCCCCTCTGGCTGCCAACCCGTACAACGTGGCGCGCCCGAGCATCACGCCATGTGCCCCCAAGGCGATCGCCTTGACGACGTCAGCCCCTGTCCGTATCCCACTGTCGAGAATGACAGTCGTTCCCGAGGTGCGCTCGACAATATCCGGCAGCACATCGGCTGTCGCGGGCAAGTCGGCGAGCTGCCGGCCGCCGTGGTTCGAAACGATCACGCCGTCCGCGCCGAGCTCGACGCACCGCGCGGCATCGTCGGCCGTCACGATGCCCTTGACCAGGAGTTTGCCCGGCCATTCGTCCCGCAAACGGCGCAGGTCATCCCAACTGAAGCTCGCATCCATCTGTCTGCGAAGAATCGCTGCCTGGGAGGCCGTGTCCGATGCATCGTCCGTAGCGAAATTTCTCAACTCCGGCATGCCGTGCATCAGATAGGACCAAAGCCAGCGCGGGTGCGACAGTCCATCGACGGCCGCGCGCACACTTGCCTTGAACGGCATGGCAAAGTCGTTGCGAAGATCGCGTTGGCGAAAACCGTTGACCGCTACATCGGTGGTGAGGATCAAGGTCGAATAGCGAGCCGCGCGGGCACGATTGACCAGGCTCTTCGCGAGGTTGCGATGAACCACATACAGTTGAAACCACAGTTCTCCGTCGGATCCTTTTGCCACCTCTTCGATGGACATGTTGGAAGCCGTCGATAGCGCGAAGGGAATACCGGCCTTGGCCGCCGCACGCGCAAGTGCGAGGTCGCCCTTGGGCCAGAATGCGCTATTCAGGCCCGTGGGTGCGATCACCAGCGGTGACGGAATCCGCCGGCCTAAAAGCTCCACCGACTGCTCTCGCATGCTGACATCCGACAGCCGGCGCGGCAACAACTGCAATTTATCGAACGCCGAACGGTTGTGCCTCAGTCCCGATTCATCGTCCGCCGCGCCTTCCAGATAGTCGAACACCATTCGTGGCAGCCGCCGTCTGGCTTCGTCACGATAGTCGCTGACGGAGAAAATGCCGGGAAATCCTGTTGTCATGATTTACGTACTGTCGGAGTAGATCGTGATGCGAAGAACACGAGGCGCTCTGGAGTCCGGTTTCGCGCGCCTCGGTCAACCTGGAGCCTGAGGTCAGGCGCGATTGACGGGCGGAACATGGCGACGCACGATCATCAGGCAGATAAAGACCATCGACATCGCCCCACCCAGCATGCCCAGGTACGCAGACGCTCCCCCCTGCGTGATCACGAATGCCCCGGCGAACGCGCTGAGAATCGCTCCGAGCCGCCCGAATGCAAGCGCGGATGCGGTCCCGGTCGCGCGTATCTCGGTTGGATAGACGTAGGCGCAAAGGGCATACATCGTCGACTGAACCGCGTTCACGAAGAGGCCGTGCAAACCAATTCCGAACACAAGCAACGTCGTGTGGGCAGAGACGTCGATACCGCGCAGGAAAAGCGCGCTCGCGGATGCCATCAGGCAGCACACGAGCAAAGGCCAGCGTGACCCGAACCGGCCGATTGCCACTGCGCAGCCCAGAGCGCCGATGACGCCACCCAGGTTGTAGGCGGTCAGCCCCGAACCTGCGACCGAAGGGCTGAGCCCCTCGCCTGCAAGCATCGTCGGCAGCCAGCTGAACGCGCTGTAGACCGCGATCAGGTTCATGAAGAAAGCGATCCAGATTGCAATCGTGTCACGGCCTTGATCGTCCGCGAACAGAGCACGAAAGCCCGGACGCTGTACCGCTTTCTGTTCCTTCTGATCGGCGAACACGGCGTCCGGCTGAATCGAGCGGGACATGCGGGTCAGCAGGTGACGCAGTTCGTTCCAGCGTTCGTCATGGCGGACAAGATAACGCGGCGATTCCGGCATGGCGAGATACAGCAGGAACGCCAGTGCCACGGGAAGCGTGCCGCCGATGAGAAAGAGCCCACGCCAGCCATAGTGAGGAAGCACGACGCTCGCGAACAGTCCCGCAAGCATGCCCCCCAGCGGTACGCACACGATGGTTGCGGTCACTGCGAGCGTCCGCCGGCGAGCCGGCGTAAATTCCGCCGTCATGGTCGTCGCGCTTGGCAGCGCACCACCGATACCCAGTCCCGCGAAGAAGCGCAGGATTGCAATGGTCATGACGTCCGGCGATAGCGCAATCGAACTTGTCGCCAGGCCAAATACCAGCACGCTTCCAATAATGGCCCAGCGCCGACCGAACCTGTCCGCGAAAAGGCCGGCGAACGCGCTACCGATACCCATGCCTACGAGGCCGGCAGCAACGGCGGGCGCAAATGCGTTGCGCGTAATGCCCCATTCCTTGATCAAGCTGGGAATGGCGAACCCGATGAGTTGCCCATCGAAGCCATCCATTACGATCGCAAACGCGGCGAGAAAGACGACCATTCGCTGAAACGCCGAGAACGGCCCGTCATCAAGGGTGCGGCCTATGTCGACGATCGGCAGACCGGGATTACGATCGTTCATTTCGCCCCCCGACCAGAGCAGTGAAGCCTGAATCGCAGGCCGGGGTAATCCGTTTTCCGACGTGATGGCCCGACTCGAACTGGGTGCGATCGAGCGACCACTCAAAATCGACAATAGGCATTGCAGTCTCCTTAAGCCGATCGCTCGTCATTACAGGAGCGAAGGCTACTCACCGGTACAGGGTTGTTGTTTTGTTCGCGCCCACGATCCAGCGGCGCGTCTCGTCCGTCGCGAACAAGACGCGCCCCGACCGTGGCAACCATCAGAACGGATAGTGACGAGGCGTCGTTTGCACGGTGATCCAGCGCAAATCGGTAAATTCCGCGATTCCCGCCTTGCCGCCGAAGTGCCCGAAACCACTGGACTTCATCCCGCCAAACGGCATTTGCGCCTCGTCGTGAACCGTCGGCCCATTGACGTGGCAAAGCCCGGACTCGATACGCTTCGCTACCGTCAACGCACGCGCGACGTCACGGCTGAAGACTGCCGCCGACAGACCATATTCGTTGTCGTTCGCGCATGCGATGGCCGCTTCGTCTCCCTCGACGCGGACGATCGCCTTGACCGGCCCGAACGACTCCTCCCGGTAGATATGCATGTCGGCCGTGACGTGATCGAGCAGCGTGGCCGGCATGAGCGTGGTCTCGGATTTTCCTCCGCAGACCAACGTCGCACCTTTCGCCAGCGCGTCGTCGATCAGGTCGTTGCACTTCCTGACGGTCGCCATGTCTACAACGGAGCCGAGTACGGCCGGGCCCTTTCTCGGATCGCCAAGCGGCAGGCTCTTCGCCTTTTCGGCCAGGCGCACGACGAATTCGTCGGCGATGTTCGCGTCGACGACGATGCGTTCGGTGGACATGCAGATCTGACCGGAATTTGCGAACGCCCCGAATGCCGCGCCTTGAACCGCAGCGTCGATATCGGCATCGTGAAGAACAAGAAGCGGAGCCTTTCCGCCGAGCTCGAGTACCGAGGGCTTCAGATACTTCGCGCACTGGGTGGCGATGATGCGGCCGACGCGGGTCGAGCCCGTGAAGTTCACCCGTCTGACCGCGGGCTCGGCAATGAGCGCTTCGACGATGGCGCCGGCATTCGCCGGCGCATTCGTGACGAAGTTCACGACGCCGCGCGGCAGCCCGGCGTCCTGCAACGCCTCGATGATGAGGCCGTGGGTCGCGGGGCAAATTTCCGAACCCTTGAGCACGACGGTATTGCCGCAAGCCAGCGGCAACGCGATGGCACGCACGCCGAGGATGACGGGCGCGTTCCACGGTGCGATCCCGAGCACGACGCCGGCGGCCTGCCGAACCCCGAGCGCGAGATTGCCGGGCACGTCCGACGGAATCACTTCGCCCGAAATCTGCGTGATCATCGCAGCAGCTTCGCGCAATCCGTCGGCCGCAAGCTTGACGTTGAAATCGGCCCACAGGCGGGACGCGCCCGTTTCGGTTGCCATTGCCAGCGCGAAAGTGTCGCCCTTTTCTTCGAGCGCATCTGCGGCTCGATTCAGCAATGCGCGTCGCTCGCCGGGCCCCATCGCCGACCATGCGGGAAACGCGGCGGCGGCAGCGTGCACCGCGGCCTGTGCATCGGCGACAGTCGCGGCGGGTGCCGTCGATGCAACCGTGCCATCGAGCGGATTGCGGCGCTCGAATGTCGCCCCATCGCGGGCCATCGTGCGCTCGCCGTTGATCAACATCGATACCTGATTCATAGCCGTCTCCTGGAATATGTTTGAAAAGCCAGCCTGTCGAACCACCGACTCGCGGTCAGGCCACGACAATTTCTACAAGGCGCGTTTTGCCCGAAGACAAAGCGTCTTCCAGCGCGGACTTCAGCGACGGCGCGTCGCTCACTCGCACCCCTTCGCAACCCATGCTGTTGGCCAGAGAAACGAAATCCAGCCCCGCGAGGTCGGTGCCCTGTACCGGATCCGACGCGGAGAAGCCGAAGACGGGCGCGAATTCCTGCAAGGCGGCGTAGCGGGCGTTATTCAGGATGACAAAGGTGATCGGGAGATCGAGTTGGACCGCGCTATAGATCGCCTGCGGCGAATACATCGTCGAGCCGTCACCGATGAGGCCGATCACGCGGCTGCCGGGTTTGCCCAACGCCACGCCCACCGCGGCGGGCATGCCGTAGCCCAGACCGCCGCTTGCCATCGTGTAAAACGTCTGACTGCGCGTAAACGGCAGATAACGCTGCATGACGGGCCGCGAACTTGGCGCCTCCTCGACCACGATATCCGCTGCGTCGCGCACCTCGGAGAGCGTCTGCAACGCATACGCGACCGACATGACCGCCGTGGGCTCGGCTCGCTCGACGACCTCGCGAGGCGCCGGCAACGGCCGGCCGCGCGGCGCCGGACGGGCGAGCAGGTCCGCCAGCCCCAGGCGAACGTTCGCCACCACCGACGTGCCGACCGGGGTCCACGCCGCGGTAGCCGGATCGTCGATCAGCTGGTACAACGCCGCGCCATCAGGCACATGCGGCCCACTGCCTTCGACGTGATACGCAAAAGCCGGCGCCCCGACGACGAAGATCAGGTCATGCCCATCCAGAATCCGAACGATTTTTTCGCGCATCGCCGGAAGGAATCCGGCGAAAAGTCGGTGATCTTCAGGGAAGCTGCAGCGTGACGACATCGGCGCGACATAAACCCGCGCGTTGTGGCGCTCGGCGAGCTGGATGGCCTCGCTCCAGGCGTCGGAACGATCGAGTTCCGCGCCGACGACGATGGCCGGCCGTTTGCAGTTGTCCAGCGCGTCACCGATCTCCGCGATCGATGCCGGATCGGGGCGGAACCGGGTGCTGACCCGTGTCGCCTCGACGAGGTCGGCCGGCTGATCCCAGTCGTCGACTGGAATGGAAACGAACACCGGGCCACGCGGCTCCTGCATCGCCACGTGGTAAGCACGGGCGAGCGCAAGCGGAACATCCGCGGCACGAGCCGGTTCGATGCTCCACTTCACATAGGGCCGCGGCAACTCGGTTGCTTGCGATGCCGACAGAAACGGATCGAACGGCAGAATTGAACGGGCCTGCTGGCCGGCAGTAATGATCAGCGGCGTCCGGTTCCTGAAAGCCGTGAATATGTTGCCCATCGCGTTGCCGACACCGGCCGCCGAATGCAGATTGACCAGAGCGGCATTGCCGGTGGCCTGGGCATATCCATCCGCCATACCGACGACGACGGCTTCCTGCAATCCCAGCACGTACCGGAAGTCCTCCGGGAAGTCGCGGAACATGGGCAGCTCGGTCGAGCCGGGATTGGCAAACACCGACGTCATTCCGAGGCGCCGCATCAAGTCCACGACGGCATCGCGAACGGTCGGCTGCCCACTTGGGTTTCGTTGCATCTCGAGTCCTCTGCGGTTCGCCACTCAGGCTGGCGGTGATTGGATGAGCCGCAGTATGGGATTCGATGCATTGTTTGAAAATTGCCAAAAGTGCTCAAAGTCATTACGTTCAGGCATGGGTCCATCGGGCTGCCGGATGCGTCCATTCCGCCCGGAAGCCTTGCGGGTCAAGGCCGTACGCCGTCATCGCCGGCTCTGCGGCAGCCGCGGTGAGCGGCCATGGCGATCCCGTTCAGGGAAGACACCTAGTACCGGACAACTCGGGATCTTGTTCGATTCCTTTAGCCCCTTTCAACGGCCGAGCGGCCGTCGCGGCTGAAACAAGCGGCAGCGTGACGCTGATCGACGCGGCCATGACAACTGCGCCGGCGCACGCTCGCGTGTCCCGCGCCGGCTTCACCCGGGCGGGCCGCCTACGCGTCGATCCAGGCGCCGGTGCCCTGCCGATACTGGATCACGCCGCTGTTGAACCGCACCTGCAGGTTGCCGTCCGGCAACTGCAGCCAGGTCGTCATGTCGAGGCCCTGCATCAGCCCTGCGAAGAAATCCCGCAACTGTTGTGACTGGCTGGCCTGCCAGACGTCGATGCGCCCGAGGCACGCACGCAGGTTGCCGCTCGGCTGCATGATCGTGCCGACCTGTCCGGCCACGTTCGACGCCGGATCGTAGACCGGCGTGCCGTCGCCGCTGACGATCGACAGATGGATCCCGCGCACTGACGTCGGCTGGCCCGGCGTCTGTTCGACGAGCGCGATGCAGCTCGTCATCGCGCCGAAATCGATTTGCGTCGCATCTCCCCAGATGCGCTCGCCGACCGCCAGCGGCGCGGGACCTTGTCCGTTTTGAATGAGGTAGGGCATGAGTTCCTCGCATGACTGATGGGACTGCCGGTGGCGGGGCCGCGACGTGCGCGACAAACGGCCGTGTGCCGGTCTCGCCTCTCACATCCCGCATCCGGCCTGACGGGCCGCCGGGTCGTGTCGATTGATTCTTTGTCGCGGCACGCGCGGAAGTCAATCGACCCGCGTTCACGGGCACGATTGCCCGGGACGTTCGTCATCACACCAGGCACCGCGCCGCACGCGAATGATTGCGCACGCATCGATTCGATCCAGGTCGTCTCGCTCGGCGCTGTCATCGACGCCGCCGGCCCGGCCTGCGGCCGCTCGCGTATAGCAGACCGGGCCTTCCCGCGGGCGATAGGGCCACGCCCAGGCCAGGGACTCGACCGTCTGATGGGCAAGTCGCCGGATCGACGACCTGAATCAGCTACCACATATCGACCAAAATATAATTTAGTTTACCGAATCATTTGCGTGACAGAAATACGACTGCCTATCACGCAATTAGCGAGATTCAATTGGCTCACCCCACGTCGGAAAGATTAAATTTCGTCGGCATTTCTCCCCCTCAGCCAAGGAATCTCATCGATATGTCACACACCGCGAATCGCTTTTTGCAAAGCATGATTGCCGCGGCCTGCGTCGCACTGGCCTCTTCGACTCATGCCGCAGAACTGACGCGCGACAACGGCTCGCCCGTCGGCGACAACCAGAATTCGCAGACGGCCGGACCGAACGGGCCGGTGCTTCTGCAGGACTCGCATCTCATCGAGAAACTCCAGCGCTTCGATCGCGAACGCATCCCCGAGCGTGTCGTGCATGCGCGCGGCACCGGCGCGTTCGGCGAATTCGTGCCGAGTGCCGACATCAGCGACCTGACGACGGCCAAGGTCTTCACGCCCGGCACGAAGACGCCCGTGTTCGTCCGCTTCTCGACCGTGATGGGTTATCGCGGCTCGCCCGAGCAGGCGCGCGATCCGCGCGGTTTCGCCGTGAAGTTCTATACGGAACAAGGCAACTGGGATCTGGTCGGGATCAACCTGCCGATCTTCTTCATCCGCGATGCAATCAAGTTCCCCGACTTCGTTCATGCGAACAAGCCGAGCGCCGTCACCGGCGTGCAGGACGCGAACCTCGCGTTCGATTTCTTCGCGCACGCGCCGGAGGCGACCAGCATGCTGACGCGGCTGTACTCGATCGAAGGCATGCCCGATTCGTACCGGCACATGGACGGCTATGGCGTGCACGCATTCAAGTTCGTCAACGCCGACGGCAAGTTCACGTACGTGAAGTTCCACTGGAAGAGCGAGCAAGGGATGCACGGGCTGCGTCCGAAGGATATTCCGGGTTCGATCGGCGCCGACTGGAACCTGATGACGAACGATCTGTATGGCGCACTGAAGGCCGGCGACGCGCCGAAGTGGGACCTCTACATTCAGGTGCTGAAGCCGTCCGAGCTCGACGCGTTCGACTTCAACCCGCTCGACGATACGAAGGTGTGGGCCGGCGTTGCGGAGCGCAAGATCGGCACGCTGACGCTGAACCGCGTACCGGACAACTACTTCGAGTCGACCGAAGAGTCCGCCTTTGCACCGTCACGGATGGTGCCGGGCATCGAGCCGTCGGAAGACCGGATGCTGCAGGGCCGGATGTTCTCGTACGCCGATACGCAGATGTACCGCCTCGGCGCGAACTTCAACCAGTTGCCGATCAACCGTCCGCGCGTCGCTGTCACGAACAACAACCAGGACGGCGCGATGAACTTCGGCGATCGCAAGGGCGAAGTGAACTACGAGCCGTCGACGCTGAACGAACTCGCGCAGAACCCGCGTTACAAGTCGGTCCAGACGCCGCTTGCCGGCACGACGCAGCAGGCCGCGATCCGCAAGACGCTGAACTTCCGGCAAGCGGGCGAGTATTACCGCATGCTGCCCGCGCAGGAGCGGCAGGACCTCGTGACCGCGCTGTCGGGCGACCTGAACCACGTGACGAACGACGCCAACAAGTACGCGATGCTGTCGTACTTCTACAAGGCCGATGCGGACTACGGTAGCCGCCTTGCACGTGCCACGCACGCCGACCTGTCGCGCGTGAAATCGCTCGCCGACAAGCTCGTCGAGAACTGATCGGGCAATCGCGCGAAGGCCGCTCGTGCGGCCTTCGCGTCCCGACCAATCGTCCGATTGCGCCGCGCGGCCACGCGCGGCGCGCAATGCCGATGAAGAACCGACTCCGAACCGCCCTCTTCCGCACGCTCGCGATCGCGGGTGCCGTCGCGCTCGCGGCCTGCGCGCAGATTGCGCCGCCCGCGACCGTTCCCCACCCCGACGCACACGCCGACCTGCGCCGCTACGACGATGCATGGTTTGCTGCCGCCCGCCTCGGCCGCATCGACATCCTGCAAGCGCTCGTCGACGCGCATTATCCGATCGACGCGACGACGCGCGAAGGCTACACGGCGGTCATCCTCGCCGCCTATCGCGACCAGCCCGCGACGCTCGACTATCTGCTGCGCAACGGCGCGGACCCGTGTATCGGCGACCGTCACGGCAACACGGCGCTGATGGGCGCGCTGTTCAAGGGCGAGACTGCGATCGCGAAGCGCCTGGCCTATACGCGCTGCCCGATCGACCAGACCAATCACGCCGGCGAAACGGCGCTGTCGTTCGCCGCGCTGTTCGGCCGCCTCGACATGCTGCCGGTGCTCGTCGCCCGTGGCGCGAACCCGGGTCACGTCGATGCGCTCGGCCGCACCGCACTGCAGAACGCCATCCTGCAAGGCAACGACGCCGCGGTTGCGGCGCTCGAAAAGGTGGGCGCGACGCCGAATGCCGATGTGACGTTGCGAGCGAGGCCGTGACCGGTCGAGCTTGCCCTCGAGGTTGACCGCCTGTCCATCGTCATGCGACACGAGATCACGAAGGCACGCGCTCCCAGCCTTAACACCGGAGCCGGGTTGCCGGCGCGGAAGTCATGCCGCCGATCGTCGCGCCTCGCGCCTTTCCCGCCGGCCCTCACACGCGCTGGCACAGCCATCCGGAAGCCGCCATCGTCTCGACATTGCCCGCGTTCGTCATGCTGATTTCGAACAGATCGCGGCCGGGCATCACCGGTATCTGCACGGTCATCCCGCAGCGGTCGTCGGCCAGCGGCTTCAACAACTGGTAGTTGAAGTGGGCGCCGCCGCTGGTGCTGTAGGCGAACAGGACGTAGCCCGGCAACGCGTCGAGGCTGCCGAGCGACACCCGCAGCTTGCCGCCCGAGAACACCGACTGCGCCGATTCGTTGATCACGTTCCACGACGTGTTCACACGTGCCTGCCAGGCGGCGTCGAGCCGCGGCAGCACCGGCAGTTGCTGCGCATACGGCGTGACGCGGAACACATAGCCCGAGCCGTCGACGACACGCTTGGTCAGATACCGGTTGCTCACCGCGTTGCCCGCGTCGTCCGTGCCGGGCAGGATATCGAACCGGTACGACACGGTATCGCCATCGCTCCACCACCAGCCGTCGCTGCGATACACGTACGGCGCGCCGCTCGGGCCGGCGTCCGTCCACGCCGTGCCGTTCCATTGCGTCAACGCCAGGCTGCCGTCCGCGTTCACGGCGACCTGCATCGGCGCCGATTCGTTGCCGTAGACGCCGCCGACCGCGGCAACGTCCGGCGACGCAGCCGCCGGCGGTGCAGCGACATTCACCTTCGCGGGGGCCCCGGCGATGCTGCCGTCTTCCTGCAACGCCTGCAGCAGGATCGCGGGCGCGATGCCGGCCGCGTCATAGCCGGTGCTGCCGGTGATCATCAGCGCCATTTGCGCCGCCGGCAGCACGTAGAAATGGCTTGAAAAGAACTGCGTGCCGCCGCTCTTGTACGCGCCGGCTGCGCCGGCCGCGCGCAGGACCGGATCGTCGACGTCGTCCCAGCCGAGACCATAGGCATACGAGTAACCGAGCCGGGTCGACTTGATCTGCCACCGGTCGGTCTGGTCCGTCAGCATGTCGGCGATTCCGGCCGCCGACGCGATGCGCCGCCCCTGGAACACGCCGTTGCCGATGAACAGTTGCGCGAGGTTCATCATGTCGAGCGGCGTCGTCGACAGGCCGCCGGTGGCGTACGGATTCGCGAATTCCTGCCCGTACTGGATGCCGTTCGCGTACGCCAGCGCGAACTGGCCGCTCGTCGGCACGCTGGTCAGGAAGCCGGAATTCGTCATGTTCAGCGGCGCGAGGATCTCACGCTGAACGAAATCGGCGAAGCTCAGCCCGGTGACTGCCGCGACCACCAGTTCGAAGATCGTGAAACCGTCGTTGCAGTACACCGCGAACTGGCCCGGCGGATGATTCAGGTGTTCGTTGGCGAGCACCTTTTGCGCGGTCGCCGCATAGCCGGGAATCGGCGCATACGAGAACATGTCGTCGACGTTCTGGCCGGGCAGCCCAGACGAATGCGACAGCAGATGACGCGACGTGATCTGCGCATACTGCGGCGACAGCATGGTGAACGACGGCACGTACCGGACGATCGGCGCGTCGAGGTCGATCAGCCCGCGATCCTGCAGGATCACGCCGGCCAGCGCCGCAATCACTTTGGAGACCGAACCGATGTTGTAGCGCGTCGTCGGCGTGGCGGCGACCGCCGGGTTGACCGATGCATTCCCGAACGCCTGCGCCCACACGACCTGATTGCCCTTGAGCAACGCAACCGAGATGCCCGCGAGGCTCCGCGGATGGGCATCGAGCGAGGCCTGGATCGTTTGCCGCCCTGCCGCGATGGTCGCGTCGTAGGTCGACCGCTGAATCGTGTCCGCGCCGCCGCACCCGGGCAGCATCGCGGACAACAACCCCGCGCCCGCGTATTCGAGGAATTGCCGGCGGCCGGCGCTGGATGGCGCCGCATCGTGGCGCCGGTCGTGTGGATCGCGTGTGTGAGCCATATCGCCTTCTCAGGAAACCTGCTGTGCGGCACGCCGCGCATCGCGCGTCGTCAGGGAACTGCCGTCGGGACTCCAGCCGGGCGGCCGGATCAGATACTGGATCGCGGTGTGCAGGCTGTCCGCCTTCGCGAGGTCGCGCGCGATATTGCGCCACTCGTAGAACGCGATCCTGAACGGATTGTCGGTGCCGATGCTCGAGGTCAGCCCGTAGTGCGGCGTGAATCGCTCGGGCGTGTACGAGCGGAACAGCCGATCCCAGATCATCGTGGTGCCGGCGTAGTTGGTATCCAGATAGTCGAAATCGCTGCCGTGATGGACGCGATGCTGCGACGGCGTGTTCAGCACCGCCTCGAACCAGCGCGGCATCTTGCCGATCGCTTCGGTGTGGATCCAGAACTGGTAGATCAGGCTCACCGACTGCATGAACAGGATCATCTTCGGATGGAACCCGACCCACGGCATCCACGCCCAGAACAGGAACGATCCGGTGATCGTGCCCGTCCACGTCTGGCGCAGCGATACCGACAGGTTGTATTGTTCCGACGAATGGTGGACCGAATGCGACGCCCAGAACCAGCGCACCTCGTGACTCAGGCGGTGGAACCAGTAGTAGCTGAAATCGTCCGCGAAGAAGCACAGCACCCACGCCCACCAGACGTTCGTCGGGATCGTGAAGAGCCGGTGCGCGTACACCCAGCTCAGCACCGCGAGCACCAGCCCGCCGGTCAGCACGCTGGCGACGAATGCGCCGGCCGCGAGCGCGAGGTTCGCCAGCGTGTCGCGGGTCCGGTACAGCGACCGGCCGAGCACCGCCGCGAGTGCGATTTCCACGACGATCAGCACCGCGAAGGCCGGGAACGCGGCCACCATGATATTGGGCAGATTGTCCATCACCGTTGCGCTCCAGGCAGGCGGGCGGCGAGGCCGCGCCATGACCGTTCAAGGATTCGACCGCGAGAGGCCGGTCGGCTCGTGCGCAAGGCGAGCGCGATTCAGGGTGCAGGCACGGCACCCTGTCGCGTTGCTTTCAGAAAGGACGACGCCTGGAAAAGGATCGGCCGCACTGCGACCGATCCTGTTCCGCGGCATCAGGCCGTGCCGGCGCCGTGCCGATTCGATCGGACGTGCGGCCCGAACCGTGGGTTGGTCTCCCCGGCTGTCCTGCCTTCTTCGCTACCCCGCGCGACTGTTCTTTTACGATTGCCAGCAGGTGCGAAGGTACTGCACCCGTTTCGTTTGGGAAATACCGCAGATGCAGTAGTGCCGTCGCCGCTGCACCGGCCGCGCCGGCTGCCGTCGCGAACGCGTCGCATTCGCGTGCCAGTGCCGAGCGGGCGCGGTGCGATGACATCGCAGCGCTGTCACGCCGACGCGTCGATCAAGGTCTGCATTTCCTGAGGGTCGAGCGGCTTGTGCATCACGCTGAAGCCGCTCGACGAAGCCGCATGGATGCCCTCGGGCGACGTATCGCCGGTAATGATGATGGCCGGAATCTCGCGTTCGATGACGCGGAACACCCGGTGGACGACATCGGCGCCGGTCACGTGCCCCGCCAGCCTGAAGTCCGTCACGATCATGTCCAGTTCGGCGCGCCGCGGCGCGGCAAGCTCGATCGCACGCTCCAGCGATGGCGCGGCGATCACGGTATGCCCCCAGGTCTGAAGCAGCGTCTGCATGCCGGCCAGCACGTCGCGATCGTCGTCGACGACGAGGATGGTCTTGCGCGCCTGCCCGCGCCCGGGGTCCGCACGCTCGCCCGACGGGTGCGCGCCGGTGGCGCGCGACGGGGCATGGTCGGCCATGGCCAGCCGCACCGAGAACAGCGAGCCGCGGCCCGCGGTCGAACGCACCTGCACGCTCGCATTGATCAGCGCCGCCGTGCGCTGCACGATGGCAAGCCCGAGGCCCAGCCCCTGCTCGCGGTCCCGTGCCGCGTTGCCGATCTGGTAGAACTCCCGAAAGATGTGCGGCAGTTGATCGCCCGCGATGCCGATGCCGGTATCGAAGACCTGGATCTCGACGTCGGTGCCGCGCCGCCGGCACGCCAGCAGGATGCCGCCGCGCTGCGTATAGCGCACGGCATTCGACAGCAGGTTCGACAGGATCGTGTGCAGCAGCACCGCATCGGTTTCCAGCCAGATCGCGGTCGGCCGGATCCTGAGCGTCAACCCCTTGGCCAGCGCGGCCTGACGAAACTGGCTGTCGAGCGCGTCGAGCGCCTGCTGCAGCGCGAAGCGGCGCGGCTCGACATCGATCACGCCCGCGTCGAGCCGGGATATGTCCAGCAACACGTTCAGCAATTGCGACATGCCTTTCAACGCGGTGCGGAGCCGTTCGGCGATGTCGTCGAGCGCGGTTCCGTCGACGCTCGGCGCGCGCGCCATCGCCCGCAGCGTCGCGATGTAGAGGCCGAGCGCATGCGTCGGCTGACGCAGGTCGTGGCTGGCGGCGGCCAGGAATTGCGATTTGCTTCGATTGGCGAGTTCGGCGCGCTCCTTCTCCTGCGTCAGTTGCCGGATCAGGTCGACGTTCTCGAAGCGCAGCGACACGGCATCGCGCACGGTACGCTGCAGCGTCCGGCTGAAGGCGAGATTGACCGCGAGCAGGAACAGCGACAGGAAGCCCAGCACCGAAAACAGCGCGCTGCCGTACGCGAACGACCGGATCGCGAACGGCAGCACCGTCGGCAACGCATAAGCCACGTAGGTCGGCCACCACGACGAGAGCGACGCCACCGAGCCGCCGGTCATGCCGGCCAGCACGATGCAGATCAGCGCGGTCACGATCGTGTTGTCCGGCGAAAAGAACAGCACGCCCATGGCGCCCCACAGGCAGCCGGACACGCCCGCGAACACCATGTATTTCCGCGCGCGGCGCGTGGCCGTCCCGGCAGGATGTTCGCCCGCGCGGCGATCGCGCCAGACCATGGCGGTACGGATCGCGGTCAGCACGCAGATCGCCGCGGCCCACGCGAGCAGCGCATGCCGCGACACCTCGTGCCACAACAGAAAGGTAGTCAGGCTGACGACGGCGACGTTGCCGAACAGGATTGGCGGAGACTGTCGGTACAGCATATTGACCAGTTCCAGCTGCACGTCGGCACGGTATTCTTGCGCTATCCTGTTTGCCATTTCAAAATCGCGTAGCGGATCCGGCGTTGAACGGGGCGGGCGTCGATCTCGCCCGCCGCGTGACACGTCGCAACGGGGTTGCATCGTATTGTCGCAAAGGAACGAGCTTCCGGGTGCCCCGGGAGAAGGCGAAAGAAAAATGAAAAAAATCGTGCTTGCCGAAGACCACGCCATCATTCGCGACGGGCTGAAGTTGCTGCTGAAGACGCGAGCGAACTGGACCGTCGTGGGGGAGACCGGCGACGGCCGGGTGGTCGGTCAGCTGGTGTGCGATACACAGGCCGATTTGCTGTTGCTCGATCTCGATCTACCCGGCTTCCCCGGCATCGAACTGGCGAAGCAAGTCAAGGCGCAAGCGCCGCAGACCAGGATCCTGGTCGTCACGGGCAATCAGAACCCGGCCACGGTCCGGGCGGCCGTGGCGATCGGCGTCGACGGCTACATGCTCAAGCACGAAGACGGCGACGAGCTGCTGCGTGCCGTCGCGCTGGTGCTGTCGGGCATCCGCTACGTCAGCGACTCGCTCGCCCATGTCCTCGAGCACACCGGCGCCGCGGCCGTGCCGCCGGTGACGGCCCGGGAGAAGGAAATCCTCGTGCTGATCGCCAATGGGCACTCGAGCAAGGACATCGCCATCAAGCTGAATCTCAGCGTGCTCACGGTACGCAAGCATCGACAGAACCTGATGTCGAAACTGGCGCTGCACAACGTCGCCGAAGTGATCGCGTATGCGCTGCGCGACGGCCTGACCGTACTGCCGCGGTCCGACGATGTCGGCGCGGAGGCAATGCTGCGCTGATGCACGGGCCGGCGACGACGACGCATGCATGTGCATCGTGGCACGCCCGCCCGTCGCTCGTCGTCACGCGCGACGCGTCGCTTGCATCCGGCCCGCACACGTTCCGCGCGCCGCCCTCGTCACCCGACCACGACCAGCTGCCCCGGATCGATCTCGCCCGGCTTGCTCGCCAGGTTCGGGTTCAGTTGCAGGATCTCGTTGAGCGCGACGTCGATCCGCTGACCGTCCGACATCCGCTGCTGCTGGTCGGCCGGCACGTGTGCCGCGGCAAGCAACGATCCTTCGTGACTTTCCGCGATCGTCCACAACGAATCGCCGGCCGCCACGGTCACCGTCAGCGGTGTGGGCGCGGGGCTCGGTGAACCCGTCGAAGGCTGCGCCGGTTGCGATGGCGTACCCGACGGCTGCGCGCTCGGCGTCGCCGATGCCGATGCCGACTTCGTTGCCGACGCATTCGGCTGCACCGGTGCGCTCGTCGTGCCGGGCGACGGCGCAAACGACGCACCCGGCGTCGGCGCCCCGGCACTCGAACCCGACGGTTTCGGCGACGAACCCGGCGGCTTGTGCTGATCGTCCGACGCGGTTGCCGACGTGTACAGGCTGATCCCCTGCATGATCCCGAAGATCGCCACGGGCGCCAGCGCGATGCCGGTCGGCAAGCGCTCCATCCACGGCGTCGCGTTCGGGAAATGCGAATGCAGCCGCCCGGCGCCGAGCAGCGCGCCGGACATCGCGGTCAGCGTGCCGGTCACCGGATCCACGGTCAGCGCGGTATGCACGCCGGTTGCGATGCCGACCGCCGAGGTCAGGTAGTCGCCGGTCGCGCTCGCGATCCGCGCCAGTTGGCTGCGGTTCTCGGCATTCACGCCCCGCAGGCTGCCCTTGTAAACGATGCCGGTATAGACGGCGCTGAACGCGCCGCCGATCGCCTGTCCGCCGGCCAGCAGGTCGCCGTGCGTGATCGCCCTGAACGCATTCATCGTGATCGAACCGCCGTAGCCGCCGAGCGCCAGCACGCGACCGACGCGGCCGACCGAATGGCGCGGGCTGCCGTGATGCAGCAGCTTCAGCGACGTCCCGCCGACCACGCCCTGCATCTGCGCGAGCATGTCGGCGGCGATCGCCTTCGTATGCGCGACGGTATCGTCGAACGACAGCATCCCGTCGTCGTTCAGCGCGCGCAGCTGGGCGGCCATCGCCTTGCCTTCGTGCGCGATCTGCTCCAGCTGCGCGCCGCGCGCGTCCACGTCGAAGCCGTTCGCCTTCAGTTGTGCCTGCAGCCCGCGCACGAGCCGGTCGACGACGCGATCGAACACGCGCGGATCGCCGTTCTTCAGGCTGGCGACCGCGCCGTGATGCAGCGCCTGGAACACGCGCCCGACCCGCAGGCCCGCATACAGCGAGTTCGTCGCGGTGCGCACCGACTCCCGGCCGACCGCGACGAGCACGCCCGCGCCGGCGCCGCCGGTCACGGTGGCCGCCGCGATGTCGCCGGCGATCCGCCTGGACGATGGCGGCGGCGTGTTCTCGCCGATCGGTTCGTCGTGCACCCGCAGCGCATGCAGTTCCGCCTGCGCGCGCTTCGCGTCGGGAATGTCGACCTTCGCGAGCTGCGCCGCTTCCCGGCGGCTCGTGCCGATCGGCTTGGTGCCGTCGTTGATCAGCGCCGGATCGTGCACGACCGCGCGCCAGTGGTCGAGCGGGTCGGCGGCGGCCGGCCGCTTGCCGGTGGTCACCCGGTCGGGCACGCCGGCGCCGTAGGCGGCCAGCCAGCGTCCGCCGAACCTGCGTGCGCCCTCGTCCGTCCCGGTGCGCGGCGGGTTGCCGTCGGCATCCCACAGCGGCATCGCATGCTCGATCGTCGCCTTGCGCGCCTGGTTCAGCCAGACGGTCGTGTTGCCTTCGTAGAGCTTCTGGCGCAGCGCGGCGATGTCCGCGGGCGTCATGCCGTCCGCGGCGCCGAGCCGCTCGACTTCCGCGAACAGCAGCTGATGCTGGTTCGCCAGCGTCTGCTGGTCGACCCGCTCGAACACGCGCGTGAGCGCATCGGCGCCATGCAGGCGGTCGATGATCTCGGGCCGGTTGCGGTTCTCCACGATCAGCTTCGCGAGCGCGCCGGTGAGATCCTGGTTGCCGATGAAGTCCGCGCCGTGGGTGCCGTACGACAGCCCCATGTGCACCCATTCGAGCCCCTTGCGCTCGAGCACCGCGCGCAGCAGCTTCTCGTGTCCGCCGCCCGGCACCGATTCCGGCACCGCGTCCCAGCCGTGGAACGTGATCATCACGTTCGGCGCCTTCGTGTCCGGATGCGCGTTCGACCAGCGTTCGAGGGCGGTCATTACACGCACGTAATCGTGATACGTGTCGTTGGTGCCCGACTGGAACCGGTAGTCGGCGCCGGACACGAGCGCGCGCGACGGCGCCGTCTCGAGCCGGATCGCGAAACCAGTGCGCGCGGCCTCGTCGAGCCAGCGATGCAGATGCGCGAGATCGTCGAGCGCGAGCGCCTTCCCGTCGGAGCCCGGCGCAGGATGGATCATCCCGTTCTCGCCGTCGAACACCGCGTGCTTCTGGTCGCCGAGCGCGCGCACCGCGCGCAGGAAATCCGGATCGTGCGCCTTGCCGAGCACCGCCGCGAGCGAATGCGGATCGATCACGAGCGTGGCGACCGGCATCACGCCGCCATACCGCTCGACGAGCGCACCCATCAACGCCGGATCGTCGCTCAGCGAGAACGAGCGCGCCATCGGCACCATGCGATCCTGCAACGCTTCGCTCGAGCGCGTGAAGATCTGCCGGATCCGCTTGTCGGCGACGGTCGCCGCGCCGAGGTTGCGCGTCCGCGCGCGCAGCTTGCCCGGCACCGGCAGGAACCGCGACGCGGACGTCGACACGTCGCGCGCGACGTACAGCTTGTTGAGCAGCGTGCGCCACATGCCGACGTCGACCATCACGGCCTGCGGCTCGCCCTTCAGCACGAGGTTCACGTCGCCGGGCCGCTGCGCCTGCTTGTTGTACGCCTCGATCTGCTGGTGCGTCGCGAAATACTGCTCGGGCTTCGCCGCGCCGTGGCGCAGGCTGAACTCGACGGAGGTCGCCGACGACAACCCCGGCTGGTACGGCTCGATCGACAGCGGCTCGGGCGCGGTGCCTTTGTTCCCTAGGCGCCGCAGATCCGCGAGCACCTCGTTGTAGCCGTGCCGCGTGCGGGCCGCGAGCGCGCGGAACGGCGCCGAGTGCAGGCCGCGCGCTTCCGCCGCCTTCCATTGATCGTGCAGCGCCTTCGCGCGCGCCTCGAGCGCGGCGACGCGCGTCGGCCGCGCGCTGTTCAGGAAATCGCGCGGCGACAGTTGCGTGAGCAGGAAATGCACGTCCGTGCCGAAGCGATCGTTGCCGATCGGCATGGCGTCGAGCGGCACGCCCGGATGGTTCTTGTCGTTGACCTGCGGGATCTTGTCGAACCAGCGCATCTCGCCGTCGCGCTCGGCGATCACGCCAAGCGGATCGCCGAGCGCCTCGGCCACCGCGCCGTCGGTCCTGAACACGTAGATCACATGGCGGCCGCCGTCCAGCGCGCCGTTGCGGATCGCGGTCAGCAGGTGCGACACGCTGTTGCCGCTGAAGTCGACCGCGTTGAGCGCGGACTTGTCCGACGGCAACAGATGCGGATCGACCGGCGCCAGCGGCGCGGCGTTCGCGTCGTCGCCCTGCTCCGCGCGCGCCAGCGGCCGGCGCACCGGCACGATCGACTGGAACAGGTCGCCGGCCGAGCGGATCGGTTTCTTCTCGACGGCCGGGGCCGCCTTCGCCGGCCGGAACCCGCCGATGCGGTCGACGGTGGCCGGCGCCACGTCGCTGACGACGAAACGGATCCCGCGGCGCGGTGACCGGCCGACCGGAATGCCGCCGCGGCGGCGGCGCCGGAACACCGTGCGCAGATCCTGCTCGGGAATCTCCGTATCGCCGACCGAGGCCTTTTCGAAATATTTCCACTCGTGATTCGTGTTGCGCTCCGCATGGCCGAGCACCTTGCCCGTCTCGTCGTCGACCACGTGAATCCAGCGCTGCGCGCCGGAGACCGCACGCACGGCCTGGCGCGGCCGCTTGAAGACCGGCGCGTCCTGCAGCTTCGACACGTCGCCGGCGAGCGTCGTCTCGATCGCATGGCCCGACGCCGTCACGTCCCACGACGTCTTGCCGTCCGGCGTCTCGATCTTCGACGGGCCGCCGAACGCCACCAGTTCGTCGTGCGCGACCGGCGACACATGGAAGTCGAACTTGCCGCGTGCGCGTCGGCCGCCGCTGTTGGCATTTTCCAGCGCCTTGGTGAGCGCGGGCGGCACGCGCTTGCCGTTCAGCATCCGCACCGGGCCGAGCGCGCCGTTCGCGTCGGTCTCGAGCACCGCGACGAAGGCCGGCGGCGTATAGGTCGTGGCGCCGTCGGGCGGCGTGTGATGCGCGGTGATCAGCACATGCGCGTTGGGGCCGAGCTGCCGGGCGAGTCCGTCCAGCGTGGGCGCATGCCGGCCGTCGACACGCTTGAGCGTGCGGCGGCCGAGGGTGTCGAGCCAGTCGGCGGCGCGCGCCTGATTCTCCGCCTCGACCGCTGCGGCACCCTGCGGCGCGGCCGGGTCGGCTGAATGACCGGAAACGGTGGCCGGCGTCGCCGCGGTGGACGGGTTGCTTGCCGGGTCGCCGGCCGGGCTCGCCAGACGGCCGGCCGGCCCCGCGTGGCCGAACCTCGGCCAGGTCGGGATGCCGTCGACCGCGCCGAGCGCGCGCGTCCCGCCGGCATGCACGGCCGCATAGCCTTCCGGCAAGCCGGAACGATCGACGCCGACGAGCCGGTACGACACGTCGCCCGTCGCCGCGTCGCGGGTGCTCACGACGTACATGTCGACGCCGGCCGGCTTGAACAGCGAGCCGCCGTCGGGCGTGGTGATGCGCAGCGCACTCGCCGGATCGTGGCCGAGTGCCGACAGCAGCACGACGTCGGTCGGCGCGGCGGCCTCGACCGCGGCCAGGTGCGCGGTGGCGCTGGCCGCGACGCGTTCCGCCGGCGTCAGGTCGCCCTGCGCGAACGCGGTGTCGTCCGGCAGCGCATCGGCCGGCACGTACGCGTGATTGCGCGGCCCGGCATGCGCCGCATCGAGCGCCTGCCCGAGATCGTCGTGCGCGACCGTCGTCACGCCGTCCGGCAACGCGCGCCGCGCTTCGGCGGCCGTGCGGCCCGTCGCGTGCGCTGCCGACGCCGCGGCGTCCGGCACCGTGCCGCTGAACCGGAACCAGCCCGCCTCGGGATCGAGCGCGCCGAAATCGGTGCCGCTGCCGAGCACGATGCTGCCGTCGCCCGTCACGAATTCGACGCGCAGGTTCGTCAGGCCGGCCGCGTCGAACGCCTGCATCACGTCGTCGATCACGCGGGTCGGCTCGGGGCCGTCGAGAAAATAGCTCGGCCAGTGCTGGCTCACGGTGCCGCCGGCCTGCGTCACGCGCGCGGCATCGCCGATCACGCCCGGCCGGTCGGCCAGCGCGCTGCGGAACGGATGGTCGAGCGTGACCGATTCGAACGTGTCGTCCGGAATCGGCGTGAAGTCGTAGCCGGGATCGGCGAACGTCGGATCGGGCACGCGCGGCACCGTCGGACGCGCCGGCCGCTCGGCCCGTGGCGGCGGCGCCGGATGCGCGGCGCTCGGTGCCGGCTCCGCGTCCGGTGCGGCGGGCAGTGCCGGGCGGCCCGCCCGCGCGGGATCGCCGACGAAGCGCTGCATCGGCAGGCGATCGGTGTCGACCTCGCCGGTCCGGCGCGTCCCGCGCACGGTGGCCGAGCCGTCCGGCTTGACGAGCAGGATGTCCTGCGGCGCCCAGACCGACGTCGGCCGCCCGGTGAGTTCGGACAGGCGCTGCGCGAGCGCGGCCGCGAACGTCCCGCTCGCGGCCCGCACCTGGCCCGGCGCGACGCGCAACGGATCGTGCTTGTCCGACCCGCTGAAACAGGAATACAGCGTCACGTCCTGCCCCGCTTCGAGGTGCGGCGCGACACGCTCGGCCACCTCGTCCGGCGTCACCGGCCGGCCGTCCGGGCCGAGCATCGCATCGGCCGACATGCCGTGTCCGAACACGACGTGATGGCCCGGCGGCGACATCAGCCCGCGCGTGCCGACCGGGTGCAGCGGGTCGTCGGCCGGCATCAAAAGCGTGTCGGCCGGACGCAGGAATTCGGGGTGCTGCGTTGCGTCGACGCCGGTCACGTCGTCGAAGCCCGGTTGCAGTACCGACTCGCCGTGAATCGTCGTCGTCATCACGCCGTCGTTGGCGATCGTGCGGTCCGTATAGACGCGGCTGTTGTTCCGGTACGTCTTCTGCGGAATCCCCGACAGGCCGTCGTCGGCTTCGGCCTCGGCGGCCTGCTCGGTGCGCGCAGCCCACTCGTCCGCCGTGAAAATCTGCCCCGGCGCGACGTCGACGACCGGAACCGGCTCGTCGACGGGCGGCTCGCCCGCGTCCCGCTCCGGTGCGAGACGCGGATGCGCCGGGGGCCGCGGCTGGGCCGGCCCATGTGCCGTCGCGCCCGGCCGCGCGGCATCGCCCGGCGTGCCGGTGTTGCCGCGCCGCCCGCTGTCGGCGTCCGGATCGATCTGCGCGTCGATCGGGCGCACCGGCTCGACCGGCGCGCCGTCGTACCCGTGCGCCACCGTGCCCGGCGCGGGTTCGCCGCGCCGGGCGAACACCAGCGGCGGTTCGTTCGCGTCGGGCGCCTCCGGGACATGCAGGTACAGCCGCGTAGACACGTCCGGATCGTGTGCCGGCACGACGATGTCGTCGCTGTTCGGGTGCAGTTCCAGCGCGCCGGTGCCGCGTATCGAATTGGACGCGATCGACGCGATCACGGGCACCTGCAGTTCGTACGCGAGCTCCTGCGCGAACGGGTAGCCGCCGGAGCCGAGATAGCAGCCGGTCAGCAGCACGCCGTTGCCTTCCGTGTAGGCTGGATCCTCGAGCAGGCTGCGCGCGAATTCCCTGGGCGACATCGTGTTGCCGTCTTTCGTGATGGCGATCGCGCTGTCCCAGCTCACGTCGCGCGGCTTCGTGCCATGCGATTCGGCGATGTCGAAGCCCGACACCTTCAGGAACTGCCGCGCGGTCGCGTGGCCCAGCAGGTTCACGACGTTCGAGCCCGGCACCGGCCGCAATTCCAGCGGATTGACGCGAACCGGCTGCGCGCGGCCCGGCGAGAACTTGCCGTTCACGTCGGGTTCGATCTGGAAGCGCGCGAGCCGGCGGCCCGGATTGGGGATCGCGCGCTGCCAGCCGGCCGCGTCGTCGTCGCCGAGCCGGCCGAACACCGGCGCCTGGATCAGGTCCGCGAATTCCTGCAGCAATTCGGGATCGGCGCCGCTGTGCGGCCCCTCCAGCGCGATCGGCGTGCCCGGCGTATAGCCCTTCCACGCCAGTTCCTCGAGCGCGTGGGTCATCTCGAGCGCGCTCGCCGGGCGGCGGCTGCGCGGATTGATGACCGCGCCGCCGCGATTCGTCAGCACGCGCCAGACGTAGACGCCGAGCGGCACGCGCGCGTCGCCCGACGCGCCGCTGGCGCCCCAGCGATTCGACACCGGGCGCGGCGCCACGGTGCTCCAGTCGACCGCGTGCGCGCCCTGGTCGATGACCGCCAGCGCCGGCGAGAAGCGGTAGGTGCGCGGCGCATGCTGCACCGAATGGTCGGGCTTCCCCGCGAGGCTGGGGGCGCCGGGCTCAACCACGATGCCGGTCGTATAGCCGGAGTCCGGGCTGCCGTCGCTGCGATAGCGCGGCGAGCGCCACGCGACGAAGCCGCTTGCGCCGTACACGTCCACCCCCAGCACGTTCGCGAGCAGTTGCGCGAGCGGGCTCACCCGCGTACCCGCGCCGCATGCATAGAGGATCACCGGCGATTTGCCGTCCCAGCCGCTCTGGCGCACCAGCTCGGCCAGGTCTTCGGCGCTCATCGGCTTGCCGGTCGCGCTCGCGAACGCGTCGGACCACGCATGCGCGTACACGGCGAAGTAGCCGGGCGGGACCGGCATCAATGGCCGCTCGCCCGCCGGCAGCCGGTTCTCGGGCTGGTCCGGATGGTTCGAATAGATCGCGAGGTCGGCTTCGCGGCGCGGATACGCGCCCCATTGCGTCTCGTCCATGCCGGGCGGCGCGTTGATCACGTCGACGCGCCGGCCATCCTCGCTGCGGATCAGCGGCTTGGCGGGATCGAACCCGCGCGGGTACATCACGCGCAGCGTGCGATCGTACGCGTCGTTCATCGACAGCATCAGCGCGTCGCCGGCGTCGTTGAGCCCGACCCGGGCGACCACCGCTTCGGGCGGCACCGTACCGTCCGCGGCGAGCGCGCCGTGGTCGACCAGCGCGACCTGGTAGCGGCCCGCCGCCACGCCGCCGCGGGCGACCATCATCGCGTCGTGGAACGACGCGTAACGCGTGACGCCGATCGTGCCGTCCTCGCTGGAGGCGGCGGCCGCGAGCTTCACCGGATCGTCCCCGGCCGCCGCGCGCCGCGCGTCCGCGTTCGCCGCCCGGATGTCGTCCCCCAGGTCGCCGCGTTCGGTCGAGGGGAGTCCGTCCTCGTCCGGCTTGCGCACGTTCCCTTCGCCGTCCTCCAGCGCGTACACGTAGTATTCGACGTCCTCGAGGCGGTTGCCGCTGTCGAGAATCGACCCGACCACGCCGGCCAGCGCGTCCCGGTCGG
>NZ_JANKOG010000044.1:0-29333 GCF_024656005.1 Burkholderia sp. SCN-KJ | reverse complement strand
GCGAGTGCCCGTCATGCTCGGTGCGATCGCTTTCGAAGAAAGCCGGAAGGAAGGTGTCGCTTTCGTCCTTGATCTGAGTGAGCGCAAGCAGGCGGAGGAGCAAGCCCGCGAGAGTGAGCGGCGCTATCGCGAGGCACGGGCGGAACTGGCGCACGCGAACCGTGTCGCCACGCTGGGGCAGCTCACGGCCTCGATTGCTCACGAAGTCAACCAGCCGATTGGAGCGACGATAACCAACGCTCAGGCGGCGCTGCGGTGGCTGCACGCCCAGCCTCCGAACGTCGACGAGGTAGGACAGTCGCTTGACCAAATAGTCAAGGATGCAGGTCGAGCGGGGGATGTGCTTCGCCGTATCCGCGATCTGGTCAGGAAGGCGCCGCCGCGGAAGGAGCCAGTGGACATCAACGAGGCGATCCGCGAGGTGATCGAGCTTACGCGTGCCGAAGCTTCGAAGAGCGGCGCCTCGGTACAGACACAACTCGCGGACGGCTTGCCGTTCATCGAAGGAGACCGTGTCGAACTGCAACAGGTGCTCCTCAACCTGATCATCAACGCGCTCGAGGCGATGAGCAGCGCAAGAGATGGCCCGCGACACTTGCTCGTCAGCACAGACAAAGCCGACTCTGACTGCGTGCTCGTGACTGTGCGCGATTCGGGGCCGGGTTTCGCTACGGACGGGGCCGAGGACGCGTTCGCGCCCTTCTATACCACGAAGCCTACCGGTTTGGGGATGGGGTTGTCGATCTGCCGTTCGATTATCGAAGCGCGTGGCGGCCGGGTGTGGGCGAGTGCGAACGCGCCCCGTGGCGCTGTCGTTCAATTCGCGGTGCCAGCCCATCCACTCGTTTCGTCGTGATTGACGCGCGGGAGCGAGGACCTCTGGGCGTTACGCTATCCAGCGTGAACGCGCGACACAGAATTGAAGTGAGTCCTGGCGCGATTTATCGCCACAGCGAACCGATGACCTGCGGCGGAATTTTGTAGCCAGTCAAGCAGTGAGTCTCGCGTCGATATTATCGGAATCCAGCCAGGCTCGACGGACCTTGGCGGGAGGTTGATAGCGATGTGCGCTATGGGGCCGGCGCTCGTTGTAGAACTGTCGCCAGCGTTCGATGAGCACCTTGGCCTCGGCGCGGCTGCGGAACCATTCCCGGTTCAGCATTTTGTCACGCAGCTTGCCGTTGAAGCTCTCGACGAACCCGTTTTGCCACGGACTGCCCGGTGCGATGAGGGCAGGACCGATGGCAGCAGCTCGCAGCCAGCGCATGACCTTGGCAGCGGTAAATTCGGCGCCGTAGTACATGCAGAATGAACGCGGGCTTTCCGTACAGCCGCATCAGTCGCGACAGCGTCAGGATGACGTCCTGCGACCGCAGGCTGGCGCCGACCTCGATCGCCAGACACTCGCGGGTGTATTCATCGATCACGCAAAGCATCTTCAACGCCCGCCCGTCTACCAGTTGATCGTGCACGAAGGCGTAGCTCCATACCGAGTTGGGTTGTGTCGCACCGGGTAGGCGAATGTCGTTGCCACAACGACGGCGGCGAGGACGCCGCCGTGGAATGTTGAGCTGCAAGGCTCGCCACATTCGCCGCACGCGCGATTCGCCCAGCGCCAGCCAAGCCGACATCCGCCGGTAGCCGAAGCGCGGCACTTCCTGCGCGGCCGCCATCAGCCGCTCGCCCAGGCTCCGATCCTTCTCCGGTTGCTTGAGCGTATAGGTGGCCGCCCGGCGACTCAGCCCCAGATAACAACATGCCTTGCGTTGCGAGAGCCCCCGCCGAGTCAGGACTTCCAGCGCTTCGCGCCGTCCCGTTGAGGTGCTCATTTTTTTCGGCTGAATTCCTTCAGGCCGTCGATGACCAGCAATTGCTCGGCAATCAGGCGCTTGAGCCGCTCGTTCTCCGATTCCAGATCCTTGAGCCGACGGGCGTCGGCCACATCCACGCCGCCGAACACGTTGCGCCAACGATAGAACGTCTGTTCCGAGATGTTGTGGCGCTTGCACAGGTCCTTCACCGGCTCGTCCCGGCTCTCGACCTCGCGCAAGATCCGGATGATCTGCTCGTCGGTAAATCTCTTCTTCATCGAGTTCTCCTTGCCTCTAGGATAAAAGAGAACTCACTTGCCAGATGGCTATAAGAAACGTCTCAGGTCAATCCCGGTCCGTTTGACGGTTTTGACGCGGCGGCGGTGGACTCGGGCATCTCGCAGTTCGTGAACCGCGAGGTGACGAAGCTGGACCGTCCGGAGCTGACGAGCGCGAAGATCATCGTGCTGGGCGGCCGCGGCTTGGACAGCGGCGAGAACTACACGAAGGTGCTGGCCCCGCTGGCGGACAAGCGGCAGACTGCACTCGGCGCTTCGCACGCGGCGGTGGACGCGTGCTTCGTGCCGAACGACTACCAGGTAGGTCAGACGGGCAAGGTCGTGGCGCCGCAACTTTACATCGCGATCGGTATCTCGGGTACGATCCAGCCCCTCGTGGGGATGAAGGATTCGGAGGTGATCGTCGCTATCAACAAGGACGAGGAACCGCCGATCTTCAGCGTGGCCGATTACGGCCTCGTCGGCGATCTGTTCATGCTTGCGCCGGAGTTGCTTGAGCAACTCCCGTGAACCTGATTTCCGAGGTCGTGATCAGCAATTGTTCAAGTGGAGCCAAACAGAGGAATGTGATGCGCCGCGTTCGCATGGATGCAGCAGCGGCTGCCAATGCAGAAGATACGGCGATCTGGCGTTGGTTTTCCGCGCTGCTTGAAGAGCGACGAGTTGGGCGGCGTTACCTGTTCAATCGATGGGTACTGAATGTTGATCAATTCCACGTCGCTACCGAGCAGAACTTCTACGAGGCGATCAGGGTGGCAAAATGGGCGGCGACTGAACGCGACTAGGGATTGTCGCCTGCAGAACGGGCCCTACGTTCCTGCCGCCGTTGCGCGCTGCATCCAGATAACAGGAGCTATCAGGATTACATTGGCTTTGCACGTGCAAAGTTTTCTGGTCGACGTGCGTGAGCCTTGCCCACCTAGATTTGCTGCGACGCTGGCGAATACGACGGTCGGACGTTGTAACCGCGCTGACCCGATCGAAGCAGGATCGGGATGAACGAAGCCATTTTTTGACGGGGCCTTGGCGAGGCTAGGGCCAGTGTATCGCCGGATTCCGTCACTCAATTTGAAGGGGCGGATAGTTGCAGCTATCCGCCCCTTCATTTCGTCAATCGTCGGAGGAGGGCGCTCGAAGGTCGCTCACACAACTAATTTTGTTGCTACCTGCGGCCGGCAGGGTTCGTTGGCGACGTCCCGCCACCCCGAGCTCATCGCGGAGCCGCTTGAGACGGGCTTTCGAGCGGCGTTCCGCGGCTGAACCGAGCCAGCACGACCAAAGCCTCTATCTAGCTGGCACCGGCTCGTCGGCTATGTCGATCGACGATTGCCAACACAACTTTGGTTGAAATCGCACATCGGATTACAACTTTAGGGGTATCCGGTTTACGTGGTTGGCAACCCATGCGCTGCGTGCCGACGTACATCCCAACGCGACGACCGTGCATCGGCAGGTCGCGCACAAGCCGCTCGCGGCGGCCGAAGCCGACCAGGCGGTCGGAATTGCAGTGCGGGCAGTGCGTCAGCGGAGCACAGCGCCTTGCCACGAACGTCATCGGCCCACTGCCTCTTCGCGGCCATAGAAAAAGCCCGTTGCAGTGTTTTCGACACACCCGCAGGACTCGCATCGGTAGAGGGACATGACTATCGAGGGTTCGGGGCCGTTAAGGTCGGGCAGTCCAGACCAGCAAATCCCGCATCAAAGAACTGTCGTTGAGAAGGCTGCCCGCCAACGCTGTCACAGGACCGTGACGCGCTTCCCATTCAGCACCGGCCCGCTGTACCGTCTGGGCGTGCCGATAAGGAGAGTTATCGGCATTGAAGCCGCGCCCGAAAAGCCCGGCCGGGGCCGAGTTCCGTAGCATCGCACTATCGCTCGGACACGCCCTAGAACTCGACGTCCGCACGGCCGACGGTTGGCTCAGGTGGCTCACACCGAAGCGGATCCCCCTGCAGCTCTGCATACGTCGCATGCTGGATAAAGGGTGTCGTGGTGTAGGTGATGCCTGCGCGTAAAGGCGCAAGCGCCTCAAACGATAGGATGATCGCGCCCTCGCCCCGGTAGCGGCGTGATGGGTACAACGCGCCGTCCGGTCGCTGTGCCGGACCAACCTGTTGCATCGCCTGGTACAACCGCACCCCGAACCATTGGCACCACTCGTGGTCGGGTGACGACAGTTGGTCATAGATCCCGAGTAGGCTCGACGCCGGCGCGCCCAAGTCCCATACGCGGAGTTTCCGCGGAAACGTCAACGTCGCGATCAAGCCGTCGCGCTCGGCCTGGCTGTTCAGATAGAACGTCCCGGGCCGGCGGGCATCGTTGCACGCGAAGCGGGCTTCCCAGACCGTCGTTTCAGGTTCAGGGGCCAGGTACAACCACCCAAAGGGCACGCTACCGTCCACCTCGATCAAAGCCTTCGGTGGGCCAAACCGGTACGGGTTCCACACGCGCTCAGGCAAGATCCCCGCCGGTGAATACGCAGCCCGATGCAGCACCGGGCCGACGGTTCGAGTACTGCGCTCCAGCGCTGTGACGAGCTGTTCCACCGCAGGCATGGACTCGGCGATGTCCGGCGGTGGTCCTACAAGTTGATGTTTTCCCATGTCATGACCTTCAATAGGCCACGCTCTCCCCGGGTCGCGGGATCGCGTCGATCACGCGACGCTGGCGCTCCACAGTGGGCAGGTTCAACAGCCGACGCTGACTCGCGTGCGGCGCGCCCCGCCCCTCGAAAAGCTTCCCGGCCAACAGTTCCGCGGGCGCGAGCTCATTGAGCTCGTCGCGTGCGGTCACGAAGAAGGCGTGGACCTCTGTTTCCAACGCCCCTCGGAACTGATCGAGCACTTTGGGCAGCAATTCGGGCACGGACCCCACAAACTGCCATGCTGGAAACACCCGCCCATTTGTCTGGCCTCGCGGCCGAACGCAGTAAAACCGACCCGCCTCCACTGATCGGTAGAGACTCGCGATCGACAGCGTCACCAACTTTCGCTCGACGACTTCCGAGGGCTTCAAGTTGGCGACAGGCAACGCATCGGACACCGCCTCGGCCACCCCTGCCACATCCGGAATAAACATCGTCGCCAAACGGCGTTCCAATGTGTCCCGAATGAGCAAGTGAAGCGTCTCGGCGCGAACATCCAGTGAGATCCGCCCACGGAGGGAGCCCTCGATATCCGCCGTAAACAATTCGGCGACATCGCGCGCGATGTGGGTAGTGTTGAGATACTGCCCTTCGCTGGGCACCGCTCGAATCTTGATATCGGCGATCCGGCTGTATTCGTTGATTGCCTGTGCCATATGAAACTCCTTAAGCGAAATGGGGAGGCGCGCCAAGCGGATTCAAGCGCTTGGAAATGGCAGCGGCACTGCCCGTCTCGGAAGGTCCATCGAACATCCACCGGGCTACCAACGTACGAACGCTGGCTGCCGCCATGGAAAGCGTTTCGAGATAGCCATGAACGAAGGGGCGTGCGATCTCCTCGAAAAAGAGACCGCGCTCCATCCTCATCGCAATACTGGTCGTGAGGCAGCGAATGACCGAAGCGACAAACTTCGCGTCTGCGTACCGAAGCAAGCCAGCGTCGACCATCTCCTGAGCAAGCGCCTGCTCTGTTTGCAGTCCCACCAGCTGGGCCGCCGGCCCACCGATGAAGTGCTGCCAGACTTCCCACGAAGGGCTTGAGACGCCGCCCTGCTCAGATTCCTCGTCGCCGAGCGCCTCTCGTAGCTGTTGACGTTCGAGGATCTCGAGGTGGCGAAGTGCGACTTCGAGGATGTGTACGCGCAGGCGAGCAGTTTTGAGCTCCAATGCTGCGCGGAAATCAAAACCGACGGGTGCGCTAAAAGCACGCAACCCTTCGGCGGCCACCTGCTCCAGCGCCGAAATTTGGCCGTTCAGAACAATGATTTGCGCGCGAACGTCCGCGAGGCTGTTGACTCGCCTGATCTGCGCCTGCGCCCAAGGCCAGAGATCTGGAACTGCGAGCCCATCGACGAACGTTTGGGACAATGGGCCGTGGAGAGTGAACGGCACCAGACGATTTGTGCTCGGTCGGCGGGCGTGCGGCTGGTCATCAAAATCGGCTTCGATCATTGTCATAGCGATTCCCAAACAGTTGCGATGAGTTTATCATTTTTCTCACATTTTGCAAGTGTCGCAGATGTCGCAATCTTCTCATCCCTCTAAGATCGGCACGGCGAGTTATCAGGTGGGACACTTTTGCCAGATTGGCGTTTCTCGGCGACACTTTCGTCAGTCCGTTGGCCGCCAGGGCCGGGCAGGCGGGGTGGGCGCCACCGCCGCGCGCGCCGCGCCCGCTCGGCGCCGTGCAGCCCGTTGCGCTTTCCGTACCGCTCACCACACCTGCCGCCGGCCGACAGGAGTCCACGATGAAATCCCGCATCTTCGGCCGCAAGCTCGGCACCGCGGCGCCGGTGGTGCGCCTGATCGAGAGCGACGAGCCCACTGCCGACGGCGGCCCGATCGATCCGGGCAAGTTGGAAGCCTTCACGGTCGAGAACGCGTGGCGGGCCGTGCAGGGGTCGCGGGCGCAGGGCATCGAGGGCTACGTGCTGTTCCGCGACGACCCGACGCCGTATGCGTTCACGCCGGACGCCGATTTCGTCTACCCGGCCGTTCGGCATTGACCCAACGCACTGCCGCCACTTCGGAGCGACATGAACACGCCCGCCGATGATCTGACCAACCCGCCGGTCGTGCTCCCGGAACTGCTCGATGCCGATCAGAACGTGCGCGACGCGTTCGCGCAGCATCTAGCGCCCGAGCTCGATGCGTTGTTGCAGGGGCTGGCCAACAGCTTCCGGCACCTACAACCGGTGCTGATCGCCGGTGAACGCGTGGACCTGCCGCGCACCAACCTCACGATTGCACTCGCGCTCGGCGTGCTCGACGACGTGGTGGTGGCCACCAAGCTGCTGACGGCGGGCAAGCTTCCGGCCGCGGGCAACGTGATGCGCCAGGCGATCGAAGGCGTCGCGATGACCTTGCTGTGCTCGGCCGATCAGGGGCTCGTGATCGTGGCGCGCCCGAAGCAAGGCGACCTCCGGGGCCGCTATTGGGAATTGGTGCTGGCCGACAACCGGCTCGTGTAGGGGCAACGCGCGGTCGAGCAGCTGGGCTGGAACGCGGCGACGCTTGGCGTCAACCCGGAAGCGGTTGACGCGCTGGCCGGCGCCCAACGATTCTTCCATCCGTTTAGCCATTGCGGCCGATTCACGTTGGCGAGCCGGGCGGCGCTCGAGGTGCCGGGCCAGTTTCATCTCGGCGGTCATTTCGACGCGGCGAAGCTGCCGGGCTACCGCATCCACCTGCAGCACCATATCGGGCTCTGTAGCCTGCTGCCGCCGCTGCTCGATTACCTGCTCGGCACGCTGCCGCCGGCGCATGCAGCGCCCGCGGCGGCCGACACAATCGACCCGCCGACACCGGCGTAACGACTGCTTCCGAGGAAACCACCATGCAATTCAACGTCGTCGACGCGCGCTCGACACGGATACCGGTCCGGTCGGCACTCTGGTCGGACGCGTTTGCGCGACGTCGTCAGCGCATGCCTGGAGTGGCCGCATGAGCACGTGCGAGCTCAACAACGCGCTCGAGGCGGCCGGCCACCACGCGATGGAACGGCTCGACCTCGACCCGCACGGCCGGCACGCGGCCGCCGCGCGCACGCGAAACAGGCCGGCCGGCAGCTGGCCGTGGCCAGACTCGACCGGGCGGATGCCTCGCCGCACATCCAGGCCAATCCGCCGCTCTATCATGACCATCAGCTACGTCGAGGCCGAAAAAGCGCGCTTTGCCGCGCTCTACGGCGGGACGGGCGGGGTCGATATGGCGGGCCTGGACGCGTGCCTGCGCGCGCGGGGCGCTCGATCGGGCGGTCCACGCGGCCGATGCCGTGTGTCTCGTGATGGATGCGATCTTCGGGATTGCGGCCGATTATCCGCACGCCGTGCTGCCGTTCTTCGACGACGTGCCCGAGGTCGGCACGTTGAGCCAGGCGGCCGCCGTGTGGCTCGCGGCGCGCGACGCCTATGACGCGGCACGCGCCGAGGCCGACGCGCGTCAGGCAGCATGGGAGGCGTCGCAGCCGTCCGCGGCGGAGCTGATGCAGGTGGTGGAGGCTGAAGCGAATGGGGAGGGGACGTCGTTCGATTTCGAAGGCTACACGCTGTGGCACGAACCCGATCACGGCGGCTGGTCGCTGACCAATGCATACGGCATCGACCACTGCAGGTTCCTCGCGTCGGAACGGGACTCCCAGCAACTGATCGACACAGTGCGGCGCGGCCAGGACATCGGACCGGTACCGCCCGGTTGCGAGGAGCCGGATGCGCCGTACGAGGATCAGGCGGACATCGACGCGATGGGCGCGTGCCATGACGCTGCGATCGCACTTATGGCTCGGCTCGGGATTCCGGGCGATGGCTCTGCGCCGGCCGCCACCTGATACACGCTCGCGTGACGTTCACCCGTTGACGAATCCGACCATGCCGCCTACCGATACGGATCACCCTACCCAGGACGATTGCAGTACGCGCGCGGCCGTCCCGCCGGGTTACCGCTCGTCGAGCCCCGCGCGACTGCAGGACTGCGTGCGGCGGTACCGCGGCACGCTGCCGGCCGACGTCGAGCAGGCGTCGCTCGATGCCGCGCACGAGCTCAAGGCGAGCGAGGAGCGTTTGCGGCCGTGGTCGACCAGAAGCACGCGCTGCAGCGCCGGCTCGCGCAGACTGAATCGAACCTGCGCGCGGCGCTGGCGCTGCGCCCGCGCCCCGACGCGTAGCCCAAACCACCAGGACCTCAATGCAAGACGCGAGTACCGGTGACGGCCGACCCGCACCCACGGCGTACGCGGCGCCGCTGCTCGCGGCCGAACGCGGCTATACCCACGAACTGGCTTTGCGGGAGGCGGAGTTCTTCGTGACCTTGCGCCACACCGACGCGATGCCCGATCCGCAGATCGACGCGTTCCTGATCGTCAACGACGGCGGTTACCCGTTTCTGCTCGGTTTCGTGCGCGAGGGCCTCGGGATCAGGCTGCTGTTCAACTGCTACATCGCCAGCAGCCTCGAGCGCGAGCTGCTCGATACGCACACCGTAGACGTGCTCGAGTGCGCCGCCGGCGCCGAACGGCGCTATACGGTTCCGCTACAACATGCGTTTGATTGAGGATCCGGTATGAGCACAATCGATCCGCGTCTTTCCCTGGCCCATCGCCTGCGGCGAAGGGTTGCCACCGCGGACTGGCGCGGAAATGCTCGCCGCTCCTGGCATCTGATCCTCGCGATCGCCGCGTTTTGGTTCGGCTGGTGGCTGTTCGAATGGGGCAATTGGGAACGTGCGGCGGCTCGCGCCGGCGACCGCCAGGTGCTGGCGGTTCGTCACGCGATTCGCGAGACGCTGCAGTTCGTGGATGCGGTGTCGGTGCTCGAGCACGCGCTCAGCGGGATCGGCATGGCGGCTTTCGGCATGGCGGTTCTGCAAATCTACAACTTCGCCTATCACCCGGCAGGCGAGAACGGATCCACGTTTCCGCGCTGGGGGCGGGCACTGCTGTTCATCCTGATCGCGAGTGCTGCCGCAACGTTCGCATGGCCGATGACCTATGGCCACACGGGGCCGCTAGTGGTGCCGGTGGGGTTGCTCGTGATTGGCTGGTGGCTGGCGCGACCAGATCACCTGAGCCGGCTCGCGCTCGACGCGCCGGGCCGTTTCATCGCGCTGGTGGGCGGGCTGGCGTGGCTCAACTTTGATCTCGGCTGGAAGCTGCAGCAGTGGCCGACCACACACGACACGTTTGGTGTGGTGCTCGCGCATCTGCTGGCCAGCGCCGGGACGCTGATCGCATGCAGCGCTGGGGTCGGCTCTGCCGTGCGGCGCTTCTCGTGGCTGCGAACGGCGGGGATCTGAGATGACCCTGCTGCGTCTGACGCCTGCCCACTTTGCGCTGTAGCGCGCGTACCTCGAGGGGCCGGACGAGCCGTTGCTGCACGCGCACTACGACGTGCGGGGCACCGACGTGCGCGTCACGCGCCGCACACTCCCGACGCTGGGCGATACGCTGACGATCGCCGCGCACCTGTTGTGCCTAAAGCCGGGCGGCCTGCCGCGCGACGCGCATGCGGGGGGCGCCGAGGGCAGGGCGGTCGGCGAGGTGCCGACGCTCGAGGTCTTCCGCGCCGAGGTGGATCCGGATGCGTTCTACGGCTCAGTTTTCATCGACCACAGCTTCTCGTTCAGAAGTCAGCTGCATATGCTGATCTCGGCCGAGCAGTGGAAGGCAAAGCGTAACAATCACTACGGACACCTCGGCCTGCCCCAAGACCCGAACGAATTTCTCGGACCAATCCTTGAACAGCTCGAACAGCGCCTCGCACTACTCGATGATGCCGTGGTCAATGGTTCGATCCGTGTTGATACTGCTGTCCACCTCGACCCGATGGCTGCGCAGGATCCAGACGCACAAGCCGATCAACTTCGCCGTCAGATCTTCGAAGCTCATCCGCCAGGCCAATTTCCCGAGATCATCCTCGAGATCGATAGTGCGACACGCTTCAGTTGGACCCTGCTTGGACGCGAGCCGCGGTCGCGCACCGAGTTACTGATGGTGTATTCGGCGATCCTGGCTCACGGCACATCGCTGACGGCTGCTGATATTTCTCGGATGGTCCCGGAAGTGTCAACTGAGGCGATTCGCCAAATGATGAAGCGTCTCGCGGACGAACGAATGCTGCGTACAGCGGCCGACGCCGTCCTTGAATTCATGCACGAACACCCGATCGCCGCCCACTGGGGGCGAGCTGATCTAGCATCGTCCGACATGATGTCGCTGGAGACAACCCGGACGATTTGGCGAGCGCGTGCGGATCCACGTCGCCGGACTGCATCCATCGGGATGTACACGCATGTGCTGGATCGTTGGGGCATTTTCTACGACCAACCCATCGTCCTGAATGAGCGGCAGGCAGGTGCAGCAATCGAGGGCGTCGTCCGGCAAAACGCTACCAAGGACATCGCTCAGCTCGCTGTCGATACCCACGTCTACACCGATTTCGCGATGGGAGTGTCCCGGGCACTTGGCTTTGATTTATGCCCTCGCCTGTCACACCTTCGTGACAGACGTCTACACGTGCCTCGCAGTCAGGCGATACCGGCGCGGCTCGCAGGGGTCACGGATCGGGACGTCCGACTTGGTCTCATCGTTGACGTGTGGGACGAATTCGTGAGGATCGCCGCATCGATTCGCTCTGGTCAATGCACGGCTGTCGAAGCGATTGCCAGATTCGGATCAGCTGCTCGAGGGCAGGCTGTGTACGATGGCGGCGTTCAGATCGGCCGCTTATTCAGAAGTATCTTTTTGATCGACTACTTCACCAATGCCTCTTTCCGGTCGGAGTTGCAACATGCCCTGAATCAGGGAGAAGCGGTGCATACCGTGCAACGCGCAATTCACATCGGTCGCATTCCGGTAGAGCTAGCTCGGCGCCAAGGATCTCTCGCGGCAGTGTCATCGGCGTTGACCCTGCTCTCGAACATCTTGATGGCTTGGAACACCACCCACATGCAACGAGCCCTGGCGAACATCGAAGCTAGCCGAGGGCAACCGATCGCGACCGAGCAACTCCGGCGAATCGCCCCCACTCATATCGAGGGCATCAACTTGCGCGGCACCTTCAATTTTCCCGTGTCACTGTACGCAAAGCGGATCTTACCGAGCATCGCGGCCGACAACCCCATTCCGTCAACCAGTCGGAGCGCCTAACGACGGGGTGTACTGGCGCCGCCGGTCGAGGGACCGCTCATCTTCAACACGGTCACGTCTGGAGATGCCCTCTGCTTCGTTAGCGAAGGGTAGACACTAACCCATTGTTTTGTTGGAATCATTTTTTGGGGCCACAAGGCAAAGCCTTGCCAGGCTTAAAGGCGTCTAACCGGAAAAGCGCATAGAAATCAAAGGCACCCCATGGTAGCAAGCTGCAATTTGAAGCGCGACACACGACCGTCCTCTGACACGGGAATCTAGTACGGTCGCGTTGGCCGGTCGACGCAGGTGGATACCCGATCGGTCGATGCGGTGTCGCGGCATCGATATTTCAATGGCACATGCGGGGTTCAAATCGGTTAGGTATTCATAATTTTACATAATATGTACTAGCAAATTTTTGTTTGTAGCAGCTGAGTTCAAATGTCCGTACAAGCGCTCCATTGTCCGCGCGTTCCATTGCTTCACTGGGAGTTCTCATTGGCCGCGCGCGTGAGCTCCGGTACAAGTGTGAACAGATCGCCCACTAGGCCGTAGTCCGCGACGCTAAAGATAGGCGCCTCTTCGTCTTTATTGATCGCAACGATGACCTTGCTGTCCTTCATCCCGGCCAGATGCTGGATCGCGCCAGAAATGCCCACGGCAACATACAGTTGCGGCGCAACGATTTTGCCGGTCTGACCGACCTGATAGTCATTCGGCACGAAGCCCGCATCGACTGCCGCACGCGATGCGCCGAGCGCCGCGTTCAGCTTGTCCGCCAGCGGTTCGAGCACCTGCGCGTAGTTCTCGCCGCTGCCCAGACCGCGGCCACCCGAGACGATGATCTTCGCCGACGTCAGTTCCGGACGGTCCAGCTTCGTCACTTCGCGGCCCACGAACTGCGAGAGGCCGCTGTCTGCTGCTGCCTCGATTTTCTCGACCGCGGCGCTGCCGCCTTCGGCTGCGACTGCGTCAAAACCCGTGGTACGAACCGTGATGACCTTGATCGGGTCGACCGATTGCACTGTGGCGATCGCGTTGCCGGCGTAGATCGGACGCTCGAACGTGTCGGGCGAATCCACTGCCGTGATGTCGCTGATCTGCGCGACGTCGAGCTTCGCTGCGATACGCGGTGCAATGTTCTTGCCGTAAGCCGTCGCGGGAGCGAGGATGTGCGAATAGTCCTTCGCGATATTCAGCACCGTTGCCTCGACGTTTTCCGCGAGACCTTCTGCCAGTTGTGACGCGTCGGCGAGCAGCACCTTCGCGACGCCTGCGATTTTCGCAGCGGCATCGGCCACAGACTGAGCGTTGTGACCCGCGACCAGCACATGCACGTAGCCGCCGATCTTCTGCGCGGCGGCCACCGTGTTCAGCGTCGCAGCCTTGATCGACGCGTTGTCGTGTTCAGCAATTACCAGATTCGCCATTTGCTCTGTCTCCTTCACAGCACCTTGGCTTCGGTCTTCAGCTTCTCGACCAGCGTCTTCACGTCCGGCACCTTCACACCGGCGGAGCGCTTCGGCGGCTCGGCGACCTTCAGCGTCTTCAGGTGCGGCGTGACATCAACGCCGAGATCTTCCGGCTTGATGACCTCCAGCGGTTTTTTCTTCGCCTTCATGATGTTCGGCAGCGTGACGTAACGCGGCTCGTTCAGGCGCAAGTCCGTCGTGACGACAGCAGGCAACGTCAGCGATAACGTTTCTGCGCCGCCGTCCACTTCGCGCGACACGGTCGCTTTACCGTCGGCGATCACGACCTTCGACCCGAACGTTGCCTGCGGCAGGCCTGCCAGCGCAGCCAGCATCTGTCCAGTCTGGTTTGAATCGTCGTCGATCGCCTGTTTGCCGAGGATGATCAGTTGCGGCTGTTCCTTGTCGACCAGCGTCTTCAGCAACTTGGCCACCGCCAGCGGCTGCAGATCTCCGGCGGACTCGATCAGGATCGCGCGATCCGCGCCGATGGCCAGCGCCGTGCGCAGCGTTTCCTGCGATTGCGTCACGCCAGCCGACACAGCAATCACTTCAGTCGCCACGCCCGATTCCTTCAGACGCACGGCTTTTTCAACCGCGATCTCGTCGAACGGATTCATCGACATCTTCACGTTCGCGATATCGACGCCCGTGCCATCCGACTTGACCCGGATTTTCACGTTGTAATCGACCACTCTCTTAACAGCAACGAGTATTTTCATTTCAATTAAAGTAGTATCACTAATTATTTTACAAGCTCAAATTTTTCGCATGAAAGCGTCGAACTCGAACTTCGAAACGATAGAACTAGATCACGCCGGAAGTACGCATATCCGCGAGATGGCGCTTCATGTCCTGAACATCGCGTGTGTGCGCCTCTCCTTTCCTGAGCGCCACGCTCGTCGACAGAATATCCACTACCACGAGTGCAGCGAGACGCGACGTGGTCGGCGTGTACACGTCGGTGTTTTCAAGTGTCTCCGCGACAACCGCGACATCACAATATCGCACGAGCGGTCCGTGTGATCCGGTGATGAGCACCACGTGCGCACCGCGCTCCTTTGCCGTGCGCGCCACCTCGATCAGCGAACGCGTCGCACCTGTATTCGAAATCGCCACCACGGCGTCACCGGGCTTGAGCATTGAAGCCGCAATGAACTGCTGATGCGAGTCCTGATGGGCAATACACGGCACGCCGAAGAGCGGAAACTTCTGTTGTGCATCCAGCGCCACAATGCCCGACGCGCCGAAGCCGAAAAATTCGATACGCGAATTCAGGCGGCTTTCTAAAGTCGGAGTTCAATCGCGAGGTTATCAAGCTGAAACTCGACGGAATGAGTCCCGTCGAGTATCGAATCCGTTCCGCTTAATCCTAGCTACCAACCGCACAACCATCGCGAGATCCGATCGTTATTTCCTTTGAATCACGTTGCCCCAGATTTGGGGGTCGTTGACATTGTTCTTCGACACCAGAATCGCCGGGATCATGTCGTACAGAACACCATTACGGCTAACGACTTCCGAACCATGGTCCGTCTTACCGATCGAAACCCTTTTTCCCTCGAGGGCGCTCTTAACGTACATCGAGGTGTACTTTGCATACCCGAGAAGGTTTTGGGCAATCGTAATATCGACTTGTCCGGCACGAATCGCGTTCATTGCCTCGGGTCCTCCGTCGATGGTCGCCAAAAAGACGTGCGCTGGATCGCCAGCAGGCTTCAACCGCCCGTTCGTGCGGAGCACTTGGAGAATGGCCGTCAGGTACTGGCAATCCGAAGCGAGCGACACGCCTTTGATGTCAGGGTGGGCGATGAGAAGCGCTTGCAACTGGTCCGCCGCAACCCGGGTGTCCCATTTCGATTCGCCTACGACTACTTTCGTGTTCGGGAATTTCTTCTTCATGCAGTCCATGAAGCCGTCGTGGCGGTTCCGCCCCGCGAGGTCTGCCAAATTGCCTGTGATGTACGCGACGTTGCCCTTCTTTACGAGCGGGCCGAGACTCTCACACTCCATCTCACCCATGAGATAGTTGTCCGTCGTAACGTTGACAAACACCTGCTTGTCGTCGATGCCAATGTCCGGCCCCACCATCGGAATGCCCCGCTGCGCGGCCCGGTCGACGACGGGACCGACCGCCTTGCTGTCGATCGGCACAACGACCAGAGCCTTCACGCCCTGAGCAATCAGCGTCTCCATGTCGCTCAGTTGCTTCGAGAGGTCGCCATTGGCATTCGCTACGGGCAGTGGGATCAATCCCTGCTGCTTAAGACCCTCCGTCACGAGCGACGATTCGGCCTGATAAAACGTATTGTTAATATATGACCAAGAAATCCCGATCTTGGCACCACTTGTGTCGGCCGCGGTTGCGGGGAAAGATGCGGCCACTGCAACAGCGGCCATAACTAAGCTCACGGTTTTTACGATGTTCACGTTGTCTCCTTCTTAGAATCAGACTGCTATCGAGTAGTCGCGCAAAATGCGCATTTACGCCACGACGCTGACGGCGCGCAAAGGGCGCATGCTGAGAACCGGTGGCAAACTCTGCTACCGGAGCGGGGTGACAAGTTCTGGCACCGCAGTAAAGAGATCCGCAACAAGGCCGTAGTCAGAAACACTAAAAATCGAAGCCTCCGCGTCCTTGTTGATTGCAACAATGGCCTTCGAGTCCTTCATGCCGGCGAAATGCCGCATCGCGCGTGTAATGCCAACCGCGATATAGACGTACGGAGCGAAAATTTTTCTCGCTCTATCCCACCTGAAAATCGTTCGGAACGTAACCGGCGTCCGTAGCAACGCGTGACGCACCTAATGCAGCACTCAGGCGCTTGGCCAGTGACACCAATACGCGTTCGTAGTTCTCCGCACTGCCAAGTGCCCCGGCGACCCGAAACAACGATGGAAGCGGTCGAAAGGTCAGGCCGGTCCGATTGCGTAATTACTCGCTCGACAAATTCTGTCAGCCCCGAATCGGCCGGCACGTCGATGTGGGAGATGGGTACCGAATTATCCGCGAATCGCGCAGCATCGAATGCTGTCGCCCGAACCGTGGCGACGATAACGCGGTCCGCGGAGCGAACTGTCGCGATCGCGTTCCCGGCGCAAATCGGACGCTCGAAGGTATCCTTCGCAATCAACGCAGTCAGTTCACTGATTTCTGCTACATCAAGCTTCGCTGCGCTTCGCGGTGCAATGTTCTTACCGGATGCCGTCGCAGCCGCGAAAATTTGCGTGTAGCCTTCGACAATACTTAAGACAACGGCTTCAATCACCTCGACAAGTGCCGGTTCGAGATAGAAAGCGTCTGCCAGCATGAACTTGGCGACTCCTTCGACTTTCGATGCCGCGTTCGCAACCGCACGAGCGTTGTTCCCTGCGACGAGAACCTGTACATCACCACCTATCTTCGCGGCCGCGGTAACTGTATTGAGGGTCAACGTCTTAAGCGAAATGTTATCGTGTTCCGCGATGACCAAAATCCCCATTTGTCCCTCTCCGTTAAAGCACCTCGGCTTCAATCTTCATCTTGTCAACCAATGCGCCGACGTCGGCTACCTGAAGACTGCCGACCCACGCCGGCGGCTCGACTGCCTTGAGCGTTGTCAAGCGCAGTGCGACGTCCACATCCAGTCGCCCGGGGCATACCGTCACCAGAGGCTTCTTCTTTGCTTTCGTGATACTCGGCAAGGTCACATACCGAGGCTCATTCAGACGTAGGTAGGTTGGGATCACGGCGGGCGGCTTCATCGACAGGCACTCCGCGCCCCGGCTACTTCGCGCCAGACTGTTGCAGCGCCGTCAGCAATCGACACCTTGGACGCAAAGTTCGCTTGCGGCAGATCCACTAGAGCGGCCAACATCGGCCCGGTCTGATTCGAGTCATCGTCGATGGACTGCTTGCCGAGGATTACGAGCGAAGGCTCCTCTTTGTCAAATATCGCGCTCGGCAATTTCGCTTCGCCGAGCGGCTCAAGGTCTACCTCTGTCTCGACCAGGATGCCGCGGTCGGCGCCAATGGCCGTCTCAGTGCGAAGTGTTTCTTGGCTCAGGGCCGTGCCACAAGTCACTGCGATGACTTCGGTCGCACTACCCGCCTCTCTCAGACGCACGGCCTCTTCCACGGAAATTTCGTCGAATGGATTCATTGACATCTTCACGTTTGCAACGTCGACGCCCCTGCCGTCAGATTTCACACGAACCTTCACGTTGGAATTGACCACTCTCTTAACGGGCACAAGGACTTTCATGAAAAACTCCAACCCAACTATATATGCCGCAGCGCGCTGACCGTAGAGGCGAGCGAGGTATCGCACCTCAAAAGCTCGGGGGCATATGTGTCACCCCCTATTCAGCAAGCGTCAGACTGGAGTCGGAATGTAACGAGGACCGGTCGCCATGAATCGCTCGACAGTAGCCGTAATCTCGTCGTAGTCTGGGTTGTAATCGAGCGCATCCTGTCCCGGGTAGCGCAGCTTCCTGTTAATTTCTATATCCAAGAAATAAGCGCCCGCAATCAATTGGGAAATTAGGTCGAATGCGCTCCCGAGCCCCTTGAGACGTTCGAGTGGATTTTCCGGTGGATTTTCCGGAAGGCTCGCAAGAACTGCAACGAACTGCTCCTGCAGGTCATCCCGTGCGACAAGCGCCCTCGGCAACAGACTTCCCGGCACGTCGGCTTCGAGGGCTGACGGCAACTCTCCAACTGGGTCATCGGGAATCAGAACCTCGCAGGTCCACGCAAGTTGTGCGCGAACCGACTCAAGCGCCGCCTTCGCGTGAGCGAGTTGCATTTGGGCCCGGCCGCCCATTTTGATGACTTGTTCAGACATGGCTCGTACTCACTTTTTGATTTGCGGCATTCCGGATAATGGCTTCAGTATTACGGAGCGCGAGAGCCGCGACGGTTCCGGTCGGGTTCACAGACCCGGAGGTCGGCATCACGCTTCCATCCATGACATATAAGTTGGAAACATCGTGGCTGCGGCCATACCCATCTACCACCGACCTATCTCGGTCGTTGCCCATACACGAGGTGCCTAGAATGTGCCAACCTGTTTCCCGCAACTGAGGCGCAACAATTGTCTCGTAGGCGCCAGCTTCCTTCATCGACTGGATAGCCATCTCTTCGTTGTAGGCAAGAAGACGCCTTGAGTTCTCGGACGTGTGATAAATCACCTTCGCGAGAGGCAGACCGTCCACATCCCTCGCGTCAGGGTCAAGCATCACGCGGTTCTCGTCGCTTGGCAGGTCTTCGGCGAGGATGGCCCAATACGCGGAACGGCCAAATCGCTGCTTGATGGTCTTGTGAAAGTCTTGTCCCCAGACCGCGGTATCGCCCCATGGGTAGGAGTTGATTGCATTGAGCGGTCCGCCTGTCCCCATCAATTGCCACTTCGCCCCGCGTACGAAACCCAGCCCCGGCCGCGTCTCGGCGAACTCCAGCGAATAGGCACGCTGGCCCCACGGGCCCTGCCAGTTCTCAAAAAACTCTTCGAAGAGACCGACCACGCTGCTGAATGGATGCATCATGAGGCGCTTCCCGACCATCCCTGACGAGTTCCCCAAACCATTAGGGTGGCTCGTAGAAGCCGAATTGAGCAAAAGCCGCGGAGTGCCGATGCCATTAGCGGAAACGATAACAATGCGCGCCGCCTGAAAGTGCGTCTGACCGGTGTCGCGGTTAACATATGTCGCGCCCGTCGCGAGCCCAGCACCGTCGGTTTCAACGCGCAGCACACGCGCTTTTTGCACAAGCTTCACGCCCATCTTGATGTTCTTCGGCCAGTGCGTGCGGTCGACCGAGGCTTTTGCGCCATCGAAGCAACCCCACATGCAGGCCCCACGGCGCACACAAGGCTCGAGAGCCCCGTGTTTTACCGTTGCAATCGCGTTGGAGCCCGGCCACCAATGCCATCCGAGGCGCTCGTGGGCATTTGAAAACTTGCGATCCAGGTCGGTGAGTGGGAACGGCGGCAACGGAACTTCGAAGTGCGGGCTCGCCGGGTCTCCAGCAATTCCCGAAACCGAAAAATCCACGTCAACTCGATCATAGAATGGCGCGAGGTCTTCATACGTTAGCGGCCAGTCATCAGCAACGCCGTCGAGCGTTTTGACCCGGAAATCGCTGGGCTTAAGTCGATGCCATGCCGCTCCGTACAAAATCGAACTCCCGCCGACGCCATTCCACATCAACGGCGCAATATCAGATTCGCTGTCGTCGATAGGGTAATCGGATGTTGCCCGGCGCACGTTCGGCGACCAATTGAAAACCTTTTCTTTCGTGAGTTCAAACTCCGGCTCGGAGCTGCGAATGCTCGTATAGTCCGGGTATTCGCCTTGCTCGAGACAGATGACTGAATACCCTTCCTCAGCGAATCTCTTGGCCGCGACCGCTCCACTCGGGCCTGCTCCGACAATCAGAACGTCATAAATTTTGGAATTACTATCACTATTCATTTCATTTTCCCACGGAATGATTACGCAAAGTGGTTATATACAGTCTTCTTGCGAAGATAGCCTTCAACCCCGTGCTTGCCGTCCTCGCCTCCCAAGCCACTGCGTTTGTAACCTGTGTGGAAACCGAAGACGCTCTCTCCATTTCCACGATTGATGAAGTGCTCTCCGAAGTGGAGCTCCTGAATCATTCGCATGATCCGACGATTGTCACGAGTGAATAGGAAAGCCGACAACCCATACTCGGTCTCGTTCGCATATTTGATTGCTTCATCGAAATCCAATACTTTCATCAATCCAATAACGGGTCCAAAGTTCTCTTCCTTCATCAGCATCAGGTCGTTCTTGGGTACTTCAAAGACTGCTGGCCCAAACCAGTGTCCCCGCTTATGGTCAAGCTCCTCGCGCTTCTCGTTCAATTGAACGGCGCCTTCAACGGTTGCCGTCGCACAGATTCGCCGAAGCTTCGCGACTTCGCTCGCGTTCACGCGAGGACCAATGTCGACCGGCTCTTTCGGGTCACCGATGGTCAGCGCATTGACGCGCTTCACAAATTTCTCGACAAATTGGTCGTAAATACTCGCGTGCAAGTACATCCGGTCGTTTGCCGTACACGTTGTGCCAGCCGAGAAGAACTTCGACGAAAATGCCGCCTCGACAGCACGGTCAACGTCCGCGTCATCCATCACGATGAACGGTGACTTGCCGCCAAGCTCCAGGCGCAGCGGCTTCATCCGCTTAGCCCCAAGCGCGTAGATCTCTTCGCCTGCCCGCGCGCTACCTGTTACTGACACGAGGTCCGTGTGCGGGTGCGTGACCAGATGAGCGCCGACGGTTCGGCCGTCACCGACGATGACATTCAACACGCCCGCCGGGATGCCAGCACGACGCCCAAGCTCAGCAAGAACGAGAGTGCTCAGCGGCGTGATTTCGTGAGGCTTGATGACAATCGTGTTTCCTGTCGCGAGAGCCGGGCCGAGCTTGCGAGCGAAAAGCGCCACGGGGAAGTTCCACGCGGTGATGCCAGCGACCACGCCATAAGGTACTTTTTGAATCCAGATTTGTTCATCGCGATTGTCGCCCGGAAGAATTTCTCCTTCGATGCGTCGAGCGCTTTCCGCCGCGTGCTTCATAAGCTGGCCCGCGAACCAGAGTTCTCCCTGTCCCTCGGCGGTGAGCTTGCCCTGTTCGGCAGTCAGAATCTCGACGAGGTCACTGGCGTGCTCCGAAATCAGCGCGTTATATTTTTCGAGCACGTCGACCCGTTCACGTGCTGACAACGCGGCCCATGCCGGTAGCGCTGCGCGAGCCGCCGCAACCGCACGCTCGGCATCCTCCACGCAGCCCGCGGCGACGACCTCGACAAGCGTTTCGTCTTTCGGATTGAGAATTTCGCGACGCTCAGAGCTAGCTGAGTCAACCCAGGCACCGTCGATGAAGACCTGGCCACGCTTGATGCCAAACTTCTCGAGAAAACTCATTAGCAACTCCCTCAACAAAATGGGTATTTAAATAGATCGTGCTGCACACTTCGCACTAGCGAACCTGAGCACCACCAACGACACGTGTCAGAAGGAGCGCGACGACGATAATCAGACCGAAAGTCGCGTCGATCCAGTACGTGGCAACCTGCGCGAGCACCATGATGTTTTGGACGAGTCCTAGTAGAAGCACACCCAGGAACGCGCCAATTACCGAACCGCGACCACCGTTTAGACTCACGCCCCCGATGACTGCCGCAGCGAGCACTGAGAAAACGAGATTGGCGCCTTGTACCGAGGTCGCTGCGGCAATGCGGCCAGTCAACATGACGCCCGCGATAGCGGAGAGCACACCGGATGCAACGAATACCATCCACTTCACACGAGAGACGTTGATTCCGGCAGTGCGGGCGGCCTCCGGGTTGCTTCCCACGACGTAGACCGATCGTCCGAGCCAGTGATAACGTAAGAAGATGCTCATGGAGATCACTACGACACCGGCGACCCAGATAGGCATCGGAACGCCCGCGACCCTACCTTGTCCAAGGTAAAGAAACTCGTCCGGCAACCCGTAGACGGTGTTACCTTTGCCGACCCCCAATGCGAGACCTCTCAATAAAATGAGCATGGCGAGGGTCGTAATGAAAGCATTTAGCCGGATGTTGACGACCAGGAACGCATTGATGACTCCAGAAACGGTTCCGACGAGAACAGCGATCAGAATTCCTGCGAACCCATTCCACTCGTAACCAACGCCGCCACTAGTGGTAGGTGCCATCATGAGCGCCGCGCACATAGGCGCAAGGGTAACCACCGATTCGACCGACAGGTCAATCTCTCCGACTAGCAGCACCAGCAACTGAGCGGCGACCACCATCATCAGAATGGAAGACATGTTCAAAATGTTAAGCAAGTTGTTCAAACTGAGGAACACGTTACTAACGGAAGCTCCCCCAACCACCAGAATGATGATGAACGGAAGAATCGCGAAATTCTTGACGAGCTGAGATGCACCCGAGATGTGTAGCCGGGCATTGTGAGACGCGGTGATTGCGTTTTTCATCCTTCCACTCCTACACCTTCAATCGAAGAAACCAACTCATGCCCAGCCCACCCTGCTTGAAGCTGATCGGTCAACCTGCCTTTGAACATCACTTGGACCGAATCACAGATTTCCAACTCGCTCAACTCGTCGGACACGATGAGGACAGCAGTACCGTTCTTGGCCACAGCGACCACCGCTTCATAGAGAATCCGGTTTGAGGCTACATCAACACCCGCCAGTGGATTGACGAGAATAAGTACCTTCGGATTTGAAGCAAGCGCCCGCGCGAACACGACCTTTTGCTGGTTTCCACCGCTTAGTTCCGCCACGGATTGCTGCCCCGATTGAGCTCGAATACTCAGGTCGTTAATGCAGCGCGCTGCGTACTTGCGACGTGCCGTGAAATTGACCACGCCAAAGCACGATGAATCGCGCATGATCGACATCGACGCGTTTTCCTCGATGCTCATGTGACTAGCAAAACCATCGTGGTGCCGATTTTTTCCAACGAAACCAATGCCTGCGCGAATGCACTGAGCCACATCGCCCGGCATCAGGCGCACTCCATCCAGCGTCACTGAGCCTGAGTCTGGCTTAACCAGTCCTGCAAGGCACATAGCGAAATGATCCTTACCGGAACCAGCTAAACCGGCAAGACCTAAAATTTGGCCTCGTCGAATTTGCAGGTCGATATCAGAAAATTGATTCTTGGAGTTCAAGCCAGACACGTCGAGCACGACCGGCTGATCGTTCTTCTTGTCCTCATTAAGACAGCCAGCATGCCGAACACGGGCACCGCCAAATTCACCAGGCCCAACCATTGCCTCGACGAGTCGCGCCTGTGAAAGGTCGGCGACCGATGCACTTAATACTGAGCGACCATCTCGCAACACCGTGACGTCTTGGCAAATTTGAAAAATTTCCTCCAGGTAGTGAGAGATATACAGAAACGTAATGCCACGCTCTCGCAGAGCCGTGATCTTACTTATCAATGCATCTACCTCTCTTCGGTCAAGACCTGCCGTAGGCTCGTCGAGAATGATGAAACGGCAACCGAACGAAAGCGCCCGTGTCAGCTCGACTAGCTTGCTTTCCTCAACACTCAGCTTTCCCGCCTCAATTCGCGGATCAGTTTCCAGCCCCCATTCACGCAGCAGAGCGTCCGCGCGTTCGTACAAGCGGCGCCAATTGATTCGCGTGACGCCCCTGCCGGACGTCTCAGTTCGATTAAAGAACAGGTTCTCAGCCACACTCAAAGACGGCGCAAGACACGCACGTTGATACACGCACGCAACTTTACTCAACCAAGCAGCCCGGTCTGAGTGATTCGGGGCGGGTTGGTCATACAGGGTGACGGAACCGCTGTCGGGAATTTGCAATCCCGTAAGCACCGAAACCAGGGTTGACTTGCCTGCACCATTTCGCCCGAGCAACGCATGGGAGCGGCCTTCCGAAACTAGGAGGCGTACGTCGGTCAAGGCCTTCGTTGGCCCAAATGACTTCGAAACATCCTCAACGCGCGCAACACTACTAATCGGTGGCGCGGGTCGCATTTGAATCTGGACAGCACTCATATGATTTCCTTCGTAATGCAGGCTTTCGCGTCGGTCAAATTATGCGAGTCACACTCCGTCGAAAGGCGTCACTTACTCGCCAGGCTCCCTCAAACTTATTTGCGATATACCTTTGCTTTTGCCGTCACAAAAGCAGCCAATCGAATTCCGTACCATTCCGATTCACTATGTTCGAATAGCGTCCAGCACAACGGTCCGTTTCTTACGTGCAAAGGCAGCGAGGATGTAGGAGTTGAAATATTTCACGTAGAAACCTCAAGCGATTTCTCGCGTGTGCGATTGAAGGTACTCTTGCGTCATCGCAGGGAAAGCCCGATTTTCCTTTTCCCGTCGGCCCCGGCGGCGTGCTGAGCATCATGCACGCGGCGACAAATGCAAAGCTTGATCCTGCTTCTACAAACGACCGCTTTTCCATAACTTGCCTCCGGATCTATTTTTTCAACTTAGACGCCGCCTAGACAGCGTAACTCGGTGATGTCACTTTAATTACGCGGCGAGCGGAAGGCTGCTCTGAACTTGCCTGCTTGCTGTCCTGAGACAGCCAGTCGCAAAACGATGCTCCCCTCCTCCCAGGGAACATCCCGTCTACGGACTATCGGGGCTTTCCGCATTCGGCGCGAGGGAGTTTTGTTCCGCACACCTAATCGAGTGGACGTAAGCCAGATGGGCTTATGCAAGACGAACAGAGAGACGAAAAGTCAATGAACTCGGGGTAAATCCCTATTTTCAGGATAGCATAAGAGTCTCATATATAGAGACGAGCGATCCATCCCGCAATTTTTTTAAAATTGTAAGGCAGGACTATGAAAGTAGACGCCGAGATCAACGTGACAAGCGTCAATGAGCGTGAGCGCTATGGCTACTGGCATGAAACTGTCTGTCGTCTCGTCTGCCGGACGGATACCCGACGTACTGAGGACGATTTGTTCCAGGCGTCCGTCCGCCGCAGCGCGCTTGGTCGACTGTCGCTCAGCACCATTGAATGTTCGGCGCTTGAATACGACCGCTCGTCGATTACCCTCCAGCAGGCCCCGATAGATGACTTTCTTATAAGCGTCCTGCTGGAGGGCGAAGGCCGACTTAGCCAAGCGGGACGGGACACCATCGCGAGGCCCGGTGAATTCGTGATGTACGACACCGCGAGGCCATATATCTACGAATTCCCCCAACCTTACAAATTGCATTTGCTGCAGGTACCTAGAAATTTAATGCTCTCACACCTGCCGAACGCGGAGAACTTGACGGCAATAACAATCAGTAAGGACTCCCCTCTCGGAGCGATCGTGAACGCGACGTTGGCGGGAGCAATTTCACTAGATATGTCCGGCAAAGACGCGCCGGCATTCAAGTTGGCAAGCTCATTGTTGAACGTTATTTCGGCAACGTTTGAGCACGATATTACCGGTTTCGACGCCGGCACTGACAGATTGGTCGGACTTCGGGAACGCGCCAAGCGTCATATGCTGGCGCACCTTGACGACCCGGACCTGGAGATCGACAGTATCGCGCGAGCAGTTGGCGCCTCCGCGAGGAGCTTGAGTCGCGCATTCGCGACCGACGGCACGACTGCCATTCGCTGGCTATGGCAACAAAGGCTCCAAGCAAGCTATCGTACCTTGCTTGAAGCGAAGTCAACCCGCATTGCAGACGTGGCGATCAAATATGGTTTCAGCAATTTCTCGCACTTTAGCCGTGTATTTCGACAGGCATATGGCTACCCTCCGAGTGAGCTTAACCGCGCGGCGAGCTTGTCTCAAATAGCGCCGGTCAACTGACACCGACTGGTAACCGCCAGACAGACTTCATCGGTCTCGCGGGCTTCACCGTTAGCGGCCGCCTCAAATCTCAAACATCGCCAAACGTGCCTGCTGTTAAGAGTCTCTCCATCTAACTTCATTGCATCCACCGACCCTGCGATGTGCTTCTTCTCAAAGTCACCGTTCTCATCGCGACACATACGTCGATTAGCGACGCCACAGACTTCCCGGTCGGAGTAACGGTCATAGAAAAAGATGGTCAGAAGATGTTGGCATCTTCCGACCGGTTACAAGGTCACACTTTTAAGACGATCGAGCCGCAACGACTCGCCGGCATTAGAAGTAATGCATCATACCAATATATCCGCCTTGCTGGTTACGCCCCTGAAGCGGCAGTGAGTCGGCTGTTTCGACAGGAAACGAAGCGATCCCTCCGTTGAACATTGCTCCGAAGGTCGCATAGAGGAAAGTGCGCTTCGAAAGGCTATATGTCGTGCCTACTACGCCTAAGTTTCCGCTACCTCCTCCATGGTTGACGTTCCCGTGGAACCATCCGACCTGAAAGGAAAGCGCGGAATTAACCTGATATGTCGCTCCTAGCCATTCTTGCTGATTCCTTGTGGCTTTGACCGGGTTCGTCGAATCAGCAACAGTGTCCTTTCCCGACGAGACGAGTTGCTGATAACCTGCGTAAAGCTTCAGTGCGCTCACCTGATAGGTGGCGCCAATCATGTATTCGCGTGAGGCGCTATAGAGACTCGAGAATTTTCCGTTTGCATCGCGTATTTCCTCGTAAAGCCCGTAGCCGTTGAACCCACCTTTCGAATACGTGGCGCTAGCGCTGAACTGTCGAGAATTTCGAAAACTCGCTGCGTCGTTACCGAAACCGTTCTGCAGTCTGAACGAGAATCCCGCCAACTTCGGCGAGTTATACGTGACCGTATTGGCACGTGACCCCCAAGCTCGCCCTTTTGCAAAGTTCGCGATACCTGTTGCTTGCTCGCCGAACGGGTCTAGATAATAGCCCGTTTCGTCCGTCAGGCTCATGACGCGACCGATCCATAATGCGCCGTACTGAGCATCGGCAAGGCCGACATATGCGTATCGATTAAATAGACTAGCATCCGGCAATTGGCCCTGACCGAGCGTAAATTCACTTTCGAGCTTGAAGACAGCGTGCAGTCCACCTCCGAGATCCTCATCGCCAGTCAATCCCCACCAACTGATGCCGTACTGGTTACTGCCGAAACGATAATTGGTCTTTGACTGCCCGTTAGCAGTAGCGACGTTGCTTACGAAATCCAGACCCGATGCGACACGCCCGTAGAGTGTAACAGCACTTTGTGCGTGCGCTGTGCCAGCGGCCAATACCAACACGGATGCGAAGTATAGAGCTCGTTTCATTTCGATATCCTTAATTATTTGCTGGAGTTTCCACAAAACAAAACTTCGATCATTCGCAGAGTATAACCACACCCCATATGCGGGCATCTCGGAGCGCCGATCTCTAGTGTCGTCCAGGCTATATGGCGACGTGCGTCCGGCAGGCACTATTTACATGTGGATCGGGCGAAGCAGAGTGTTAATGTATGCGTTAAAAGAGTGCCTTGCTCGCCTTCGCCTGCCAAAACTTTTGTTCTTTAAGCGCCAAAGGCATGATTTTGAAAGTAATGAGTCGGATTTACATGACATGGTCACCGTCGGCGACAGTAAGGTGAGATGTTAAGGAAGGTCTGCATAACCCGTTTTTGGAGTGCTGTCTTTTTTTCTGCGGTTTCGGCCGCGCGAATATGACTCGGCGTTAAAGCACTGGAGCAGCCCCCTGAAACGCCTACAAGGACCTTCGGGTTCTTGCAATGTCGTTCTGACATCTCTGCATTGCGGCACGATGGCGACGAGATGGACTGCGCACCTACAATCGGCCTGCGAGCGCGCTCGGCTCGGGCCAGAATACTAACCGCTCAGCAGGGCTCCATCCGGACAGCGGCATTGCGCTGTGCATGCCGAGCGTTTCATCGAGCTGTCCTGCTGCCGGTCCAACCTGTCGTCGATTCGTCCGTTGCAATCCGTCAGAGAAAGGCGCTGCTGTTGCTGCTTACTGTTCTTGCGGTTGCATAGGCGTAAAGCATGCCGGCACGTGGTCGGGCCTGAACGACTCGTCTCGCGTCAGTAGGGCCCAGATAATGCGCGCGTGCTTGTTAGCGAGGGCCACTAGGGCTTTTTGCCAGCCGAGCCTGCCCTGAACTTCTTGGAGCCATCGGGATAAGCGGTCAGTGCGTCGACCCGCCGTCATAAGTGCACTTCGAGCTCCAAGCACAAGCAGCATACGAAGATAGGAATCCCCACGCTTTGTAATGCTGCCAAGTTGAGATTTCCCGCCAGAGCTGTTTTGCCGAGGCGCGAGACCTAGCCATGCCGCGAACTGGCGGCCATTCTTGAACTCGCGTGCGTTTCCGACAGCGGCAATTAGCGCGCTCGCGGTGATCGGACCGACGCCAGGCAGCGCCATAATGCGGGAGGCTCGGTCATCCTGTTTTGCGTGCTGCTCGATCTGCCGATCCACTTCCCGCATCCGCTCATCGAGAACTTTGAGATGCTCCCACGCTGCGTAGAGAGCACCGCGAGTAATGCCGGGCAACTCATTGTTGGCGTCTTCCAATATTTCGGGAATACGCCGCAAGGCCTCGATTCGTTGAGGTATCGTGATCCCGAATTCGGCCAGCAGGCCACGCAGCCGATTGATGAGAGCAGTGCGCTCCTCTAGCCAACCCTGACGCATGCGATGAAGCGTGGCAATGCCTTGTTGCTCTACCGTTTTGACCTGAACGAAACGCATGGTGGGCCGTGCGGCAGCCTCACAAATCGCTTCAGCGTCCGCCGCATCATTCTTGCACCTCGCACCACCCTTGCGGTATGGGGCAACAAACTGCGGCGCGATCAGCTTCACCGAGTGGCCCATTGCGGTGAGTTTGCGCGCCCAGTGATGGGCGGATGCGCAGGCCTCCATCGCGACGTCGCAGGGCTGCAGGCGTGACATGAATTCGGCAAATCGCTCCGTGGGGATCGAGCGCCGCAAGATCACGTGCTCTTGTCGATCGACGCAGTGCAACTGAATAACACGCTTTGCTAGATCCACACCCATTCTGGATACGGCTTCCATATCTGACCTCCTCATCGGATCGTCAACGAATCGCGTCATTGTGCTCTTTCCGCCACGAAGGTCCTTGGCATTCGGACACAGTCACCCACTTACAATAACGGGTAGGCATACGACTGTGTTTTTGACTAACACCAAGCAAGAAGTGATGGAAGTATTGACGGGACCCGAGCGCCGGCGGCGGTGGTCGGTAGAAGAAAAAGTGTCGATGGTCAGGGAGACCTTCGAGCCGGGCAAGACGGTTTCGATGGTGGCGCGCCTGTACGGCGTGAATCCGAATCAGCTGTTTCATTGGCGCAAGCTCTACCAGGACGGCAGCCTCTCGGCAGTCAGTGCTGGCGAAGAAGTTGTGCCGGCGTCGGAACTGAGCGATGCCCTCAAGCAAATCCGTGAGCTTCAGCGACTGCTCGGCAAAAAGACCATGGAAAACGAAGTTCTTCGTGAGGCGGTGGAGGTGGCGAAGTCGCGAAAATGGATTGCGCGCTCACCCTCATTGCCGGGGGACGAGCAGTGAAGCAGG
>NZ_JANKOG010000043.1:0-32999 GCF_024656005.1 Burkholderia sp. SCN-KJ | reverse complement strand
GGCGCAACTGAACGGGCTCGATCCACTCGCCTATCTGAAGGACGTCCTCACACGCTTGCCGACCCACAAGGCTAGCGACATCAACGCGCTGCTGCCGCATCGCTGGCAGCCATACTCGAACGCCGCCTAAACTCTCTCGTCAAGACGCGTTGGCTAGCCGCTTACTGATGACTGGGCAAAACGGAGTGTCTTGGAGGGAGAATTCCCAATTTTGTCGGATCCTGGCGCGGCCACTCGAGGCGTCTTCCCATTTCGATCGGATCGATGTTCGTGTAGTTCCGATCCGGGCGCACGCCGGAGGTGCGCCACAACTCGCGGCGATGGATTATATCCTGCGGCACATCAATCGCTAATGATGCATTTAATGCTGACAAAGGTTATGACTCTGCTAGCTCTTTGCGACACGAGCATATCTCGATCGCTACAGCAAGACGCGGACGTTCGAATGAAACGGAAAGGTGCTTTTGCAAGAAAGGCTGTTGCGCTTGAGCTAAATGCGGACCGCCATCTCAGAAGGTGAGCTCGTCTTCGCGGGCAAGTTGCGCTCGGCTTCGCTTGACAGCCGCGCGTCGTTTCATGTGCTGAGAAAGTCGTTTCCGCACGGTTGCAAGTGCGTATCCTAGGCCACAACTGTCACAATACAGCGACGTGGCTAACACCGTCTGCGCCTCCTCCTACATTGGTGCCATGTCCGCGGATTGCAACGTCAAGTAGCGGCCGTTCCTTGTATCGCCTGTACCCCTCGGTGTGCGCGCAATTCTGACATCGGACGCCTCCTCGTTTCCCCTGACTCATCGAAAAATATTTTGACTCACGAGTATGCTCGTGCATACTGACTGGGTGGTCAAATTTAGAGGTCAATTGGTCTAATGGTCAGTGAAAACGTGGGTTGTGCGGCTGGGGAAACCGACTTGGTGCAGACAAATCTCGATAGGTCTCCTGGCCGCGCCTTTTTCAACGGAAACCGGTGAGCAGCATGGGTGATATTTCAGAAGTGAGTGCGATCATGGGGGCTCAAGCAGATACTTTCACTCCCTTGTTGAAGCTGGATGCCGTTTCGAAGGCGTATGGGAACCATCAGGTTTTGCTCAATGTCCACTTGCAGATGATAGCGGGGGAAGTTGTAGCGGTGATTGGCCCGAGCGGCTCGGGAAAGAGCACCTTATTGAGATGCATCAACCAGCTCGAGCCGCCGACTGCGGGCGCCGTGACTGTTGATGGAGTGCAGATTGTCGCAGGGCAGGCCCCTGGGAAGGCAAAACTGAACCATTTCAGGCGTACGCTCGGAATGGTGTTCCAGTCATTCAATCTTTTTCCGCACCTTACCGTGCTCGAGAACGTCAGCCTAGCCCAATGTCGTGTATTGGGGCGCTCTAGAGAAGAGGCCAACGAACGCTCTCTTGCGCTTCTGAAGCGAGTTGGTCTTGCTAATAAGGCGGACCAATATCCGGCCCGCTGCTCCGGTGGGCAACAACAGCGTATCGCTATTTCGCGTGCCCTGGCACTCGACCCCAAAATAATGCTTTTTGACGAGCCGACATCGGCGCTTGATCCTGAAGTCGGTCTTGAGGTGCTTGCCGTGATGAGGGAGCTAGCAGAGGACGGCATGACGATGCTCGTGGTGACGCATGAGATGCGATTTGCTGAGAGTGTGTCTGACCGAGTGATTGTGATGGCAGATGGCGGCATCTTAGAAGAAGGGAGTAGCAGGGAGGTCATGCAACATCCGAAGACCGAGCGTGTTCAGCGTTTCCTCTCAGCCGTGAGGAATCGGTGATGGAGCACCTTCTCTCAACGATTGCGATTGCTGTTATTCAGGCGCTGCCGTGGACGCTGATGCTCACGGCATCTTCTTTCGTAATCGGTGCAGTTCTCGCAGTGCCGATTTGCGCCGTCGCGTCGTCCAAGAGCGCTGTCGTGAGAACTGTATCGCACTCCATCATTCTTGTTGTCCGATCGATTCCGCCAATAGTGTGGCTATTCATAATTTTCTTCGGAATTGGAAACGGACTCGTTGCTATGAGTCCGATGACAGCTGCAGTAGCTGGTCTTGGACTTATCACTGCAGTAAATCTTGGTGAGATTTATAGGGGCGCCATGAAGGCGATCCCGGCTGGCCAGTTCGAGGCAGCGAAGGTGCTTGGACTATCGGGGTTACGTCAGTACACGGAGATCCTAGCTCCACAGATCTTTCGAGTTGCCCTTCCTTCTGCCGCTACCTATGCAATCGGTCTTTTGAAAGATACTGCCGTAGCGTCGACAATTGGTGTACCCGAGATGGCGCAAGCGGCATATCGAGTGTCGCAACAGACCTTCCGGGGGCTCGAGGTCTACATCATATCGGGATTGTTCTATTTCGCAATTAGCCTTGTGATGGCCTATGTATCGAGAAGTCTAGATAAACGCTTGAGACTACGGATTGCACGATGAGCTCGTTCTTTGATATGTGGATCCAGTGGTTACCGACGCTGGCGCAAGGACTTCTTACGAGCTTGAAAGTAACCGTCCTCTGCATGCTTATTGGCGTGCCACTCGGCCTCTTTTTTGCGCTCGGAGTCGGTACGTCGAAGCGTGTATTGCGGAACATCACAATTGTGTTGGTAGAGCTCGGTCGTGGTGCTCCCGTGCTGATTTTGCTTCAGTTCTTCTACTTTGGTTTGCCGTCGGTCCACATAACACTTTCCTCGTTCTTGTCATCGGTGCTTGCTCTGGCCTGGTGCACAGGCGCATATACGAGCGAGATTATCAGGGCAGGCCTACAGGCGGTCCCGCACGGTCAACGCGAAGCGTCATACGCCATCGGACTTGACGAGGTGGACACGCTACGCCTGATCATCGTACCCCAAGGACTCAGAGTTTCTATTCCGCCGCTGCTCGGATTCGGCGTTGTCATGCTTCAAGCCACATCGTTGTGCTTTACCGTTGCGCTTCCAGAGTTGGTGACAAAGGCGCAGCAGATTGGCTCTGAAACTTTCATGTACATGCCGGTGTTGCTACTTGCTGCTTTGCTCTACACGGTGATTTGCGTCCCATCCACGTTGCTTGTCTCCTCGCTGGAGCGGAGACTGTCTCGACACGAGGCGAAGATTTAGCACGCGCATTCAATGAGTTTCACTTAAAGACTACACCCAAGAATTTCAACCTCCGGATTGTTCAACAGCACTGATGAATGGAGTCGTCATGAGAAAATCTAAAGAATACGTTGTCAGCCTCACCATTATTGCATCTTCCATAATTGGTATGAATGCAGCGGTCGCAGAGTGTGTGCCGGCCCATCAATTCAAAACGGTTGTGCCGGGTATTCTGACGATCTCGACGGCTGAGTTCCCGCCGTTTGATGTGCCGGGTAGCGGAGGGTCGCTTTCTGGAGTAGAGGGCGATATTTTGAAAAAAATCGCTGAGAAAGAATGTCTGAAAATTAATGCGCTGCCCGTCGGCTTTGGTTCTGCCATCCAATACGTCACTACAGGAAAGGTTGATATTTCGGCGGCTCAGTGGTATCGGACCGCCGATCGCGTGAAGGTTGTCGGAATGAGCGATCCACTCTACCTCGACCAATTGGCGATCTACTCAAAGGAAGGTTACACGACGTTCGACCAACTCAAGGGTAAGCAAGTAGGCACTATCCAAGGTTACAACTGGACGGCTGACCTGCAGGCGTTGTTTAAAGACAACCTTAAGCTTTACCCGACTCCTGTCGCAATGGCCCAAGATTTACAGGCGGGACGCCTGGACGCTGCTCTCGATAGTATCGCTACTGGTCTGTATGCACAAAAGAAAGGTGGTTATCCTGGAATGAAAATCCTCGTCGGGTCAGGAGATCCTCGCGTTCGAGCATCTGTCAAGCCGGCACAAGTTGGATTTGTGTACTCGAAGGGCAACGCTGCCCTCAGCGCTGCCTTGAATGCTGATATCGATGATATGCAGAAGACTAAGGATATTGCTCGGATCATGCAAGCCTATGGATTAGACCCGAAGAGCGCAGATGTGGGGCCAAGCCGATTTATTCAATGAAGTGCTCTCGCTAACAAGGTGGAAGCCCAGCCTTCACCCCGTTTTCGCCTGATCAAAATCAAACGGTTCCGAACATAGCTATGAGTATGCGCATAAGTTTCATCAACCCCTTCGGTACATCACAATACAACGCGCTAATTTCGGAGACATTGACCCCATATCTAAGAAAAGATGCGGAACTCGTCGTGACAAACACGACTAATTGCCCGGAGAATATTGACTACTACTACAGCAAGCATCTTATCGAAGAAGCTGTCTTTAATGAAGTCATCATGGCCGAGAAGTCGGGATTCGACGCGGTCATTGTAGGCTGTTGCTACGATCCTGGTGTGCGCGTATCTCGAGAGCTGGTTGATATTCCTGTTATTGGGCCACTTGAGGCCACGATGCTGTTTGCGCCATATTATGGCCACGATTTCGTAGTAGTTACCGACCACCACAAAGCTGTTCCCTATCTGAGAGATATGGTGCGGGTCTACGGTCAGGAATCAAATTGCCGAAGCGTCTCTTGTATCGATTGGTTCGCGTCGGACATGATTAAAGACACTGAGGCAGTGGCTGTCGATGCCGCAAAGAAAGCTGCCGCAGCGATGGAAGCGAGCAATGCTGAGGCTTGTGTCTTCGGCTGCACGCTCATTTCGGCCAGTTATGAGAAATGGCTGCGAGACACCGGTGCGAAACGAAACCATGCTCTTCTCAACCCTAACACGATGGCTTTGAAGATGGCCGAAGCATTGGCTGACCTACGAAGCCAGGGTGGCTATCAGATAAGTCGTGTGGGCTACTACCAGCAGCTTAAGCAGCACAATCCCAGCGAGTTCGAAGTGGTTCGTAGTCAGTTCGCGCGACAGTAATCGAAATATTGATACGCGCGAGGGGAAACTGTCGATCTTAGTGGGTTGGCACAGTAATCGCCGACCGCGTCCCGCCGGACCGATAAACTGACGATATTACGCGCTGGTCCGCGCGGGCGAGCTGCGTAGCGAGTACCCGTCGATGTGGGCGGCAATCGAATCGATTGCGCTGATGGTCGGCTGCACGCCGCAGACGCTGTTGGATCGGGTTTGACCATTACAAGTGGCTGCTGGCGGGGGGGCGTGACGAGTAATAATTCGGGTTCATCGCCGAGTTCAAGTCAGCGTGACTCATTTGTTCGTGTCGGCCATGAAACGTCGTTCGCGTCCTTCATTACTTGGATGCTCAGAGGTCGGATCCACCCAGTGAGCGATCATTCCGGTCGGCGAAACGGGCCATTGCGCCTGTCTAGGGCTCGCTCAATTGTGCCTTCAGGAAATCGATAAACAGTCGCGCTCTCGCCGGTAGAAGACGGGTGTCGGTCAACGCGTGCACCTGAACCGGCGCAAGACTCCAGTCGGGGAGCACGCGAACGAGGCGCCCCAACTCGACATCGTGCTGCGCTAGCACATTGTTCAGCACCGCAAGCCCGACGCTTTGAATCGCCAGCGCGCGGCTGAGCGCGACGCTGTTCATCGCAAAGCGTGTACCGATCATTACGGCGACCGACTCGCCGCCGCGATAGAACGTCCTTTCGGCTCGCCCCTGCTTCCCTACGCCCTCCACGAGGCAGACCACGTGCTGCGCGAGATCGTTCGGGTGGGTGAGCGGCGCAGCGCTGCGCAGATATTCGGGCGACGCATACAGATAGCGCGGCAGCACGGCGATCGGCCGTGCGACGAGCGTCGATGGCGCCGTGGGCGGCGGACCGATGCGGATTGCGAGATCGAAGGGCTCCGCCTGTAGATCGATAGGGCGCGGCGACAGATCGAACTCGAACGCGATCAGCGGATACGCTTTCGCGAAATCCGCAATGATCGGTGCGAGATAACCGGTGGCGAGGTCCGCGGGCATCGATACACGTAGCGTGCCGGTCGGACGTTCGGCCACGTCGAGGAGCCACTCGTGCGCGATCCGCGCTTCCTCGACGATGCTTTGGCAGCGCTTGAAATACACCTCGCCCGCGTCGGTCAGCTCGACTCTGCGCGTCGAGCGATTCAGCAGCCGCAATCCGATCTTCTTCTCCAACTCCGCAATATGACGTGACAGCGTCGAGTTCGGCATATCCAAGGCGTCCGCCGCCCGGCGAAAACTCTTGGTTCGTGCGACCTCAACGAACGCGTGCATGTAGCTGAGCAGTTCCACGGCAATTGCTCCATTGGTGGATTAGTGATTTCAATTTTAGCTCTTTATCCCATTCATGAATCAGATCACCATCTGGACACCCCTTCACCGTTCGAGGAATCGACATGAATCCACTCAACGAAACCGTTCGCATTGGACGCTATACACTGCGCAACCGGCTGGTCATGGCACCAATGACGCGCTCGCGTGCCGACGACACGACTGGCGTACCGTCCGCGCTCGCCTCGCAATACTACGCGCAGCGCGCGGACGCCGGCCTGATCATCGCCGAAGGGACTTTTCCATCGCCGATGGGCAAAGGCTACGTTCGTACGCCGGGCATCCATTCCGCTGCGCAGATCGAGGGATGGACGCGCATCACCGAGGCGGTCCACGAGCGAGGCGGCCTGATTTTCCTGCAGTTGATGCACACCGGGCGCGTTTCGCATCCGAGCATGCTGCCGGATGGGGCGACGCCTGTCGCGCCTTCTGCGATCGCCGCCGTTGGCCAGACATACACCGCGACAGGGCCGCAGGACTTCGTCGTGCCGCACGCGCTCGACATCGACGAGATCGCTGCAATCGTTGACGAGTACCGACTCGCCACGCGTCACGCGTTGCAGGCTGGATTCGACGGAGTTGAACTGCATGCGGCCTCTGGTTATCTGCCGGAACAGTTCCTGTCGTCGGGGACCAATCAGCGCACCGATCGCTACGGCGGATCGCCGGAGAATCGCGCACGCTTCATCGTTGAAGTGCTGGACGCGATGATCGACGAAGCAGGCAGCGATCGCGTCGGCATCAAGATTTCGCCGGAAATGGGCTTCAACAGCGTGACTGACGCGGCACCGCAGGAAACCTACAAGTACCTCGTGGAGCGGGTCGGCATGCTGCAGCTCGCGTACCTACATCTTGCACGGACCGGCAGCGCGTTTGACTACCGCGCGCTGGTGCGGCCACTGTTCAACGGTGCGTTGCTTCTCGGCGGGGGACTGGACCGGGATAGCGCCGCGTCGCTGATCGTGAGCCGCGATGCTGACGCCGCCGTGTTCGGTAGTCTGTACCTCGCGAATCCCGACCTTTTAGAACGCTTCGTCGCTGGCGCGCCGCTCAACGAGCCCGAACGCGAAACGTTTTATTCCGACGGCCCCCAAGGCTATATCGACTATCCCGTTCTAGAGCAAACACGATGAACCGAGTATTTCGCCCCCCGTTCTGATCGCAGCCGCAACTCGGGTTCATCGAGGATTACCGGGGAACGCGGCGCGAATCTTGAGGAAGAAGTATTCGTCGTCGCGGTACCCGTAAGCTCGACGCTTGATGACCTTGATGGTGTTGTTGATGCCTTCAACGATGCTGGTATTGAGCGGATGGCGGCAGCGAGTCACGATGCCGTGCCAGTAGCCCTGCAGACGCTCGGCGAACTTTTGCAGGGCCGCGATCCCACTTTGCTGAGCCTGCTCGAACCATTGTTCCCAAGCCTTTTGCGCCCAGGCCGGCTTCCGGTAGAACCAGAGCCGCTTGAGCTCGTCGCGTAACACGTAGACGCATAACAGCGCCTGATTGGCCGCCAGCAATTCCTTCAGGTGCACGGCCTGATCCGGCTTGAGGTTGTGGCGGTTGCGCAGCAACAGCCAGCGGCTGGACTTCAGAACCTTGCGGGCCGGCTTGTCATGTCGGAGTTGATTGGCCTGATCGACCCGCACCCGATCGATCACTTCGCGGCCGTACTTGGCCACGACGTGGTACAGGTCGAAGACGATTTCCGCCTGCGGACACTGTTCCCTGATTTCGAGTTCATAGGCCGTGGTCATGTCGATCGCGACCGCTTCGATACGCTTGGCTGCGCCTTCGGGAAGCTGTTCGAAGAAGGCCCGGGCCGTCTCACGCGAGCGTCCCGGTCCGATCCAGAGTACTTGCCGGCTGATCGGGTCGACCACCACCGTGGCGTAGCGATGACCTTTATGCAGCGCGAACTCGTCCATCGCCAGATAGCGGATCGTTGACCAGTCGGGCTCGCTCACGCGCGCCCGCAGGCGCATCTTGTCGATCGATTTGACCGTGTGCCAGCCCAGATCGTAGAAGGCCGCCACCGCCTGCACGCTGGCCGCTTGCAGTAGTTTCTCGCAAGCCTTGGCGAAGCGCTCCGTCACTCTCTGGTAACGGCCCAGCCACGCCAGCTTCTCCAGTCGCGGGCCGCCGCAGCGTCTGGACGAACAAGTTGAGCGGGGCGCGCTGGCTGCATTTCAGGACGAAAGCGCGCAGTTCGCCGCTCTGCGTCTCGCCGAATCGGTGACGGATGACACAGCGCTGAACATCGGCGATGGCTTGTTCGCAGGCGGTAAGAGGTTTCTCAAGTAGATCGGCTTGCTTCTCGACGTTCGTTCGGCACTAGACTCTACGTGGAGTTTCGATGCACATCTTGACGCGCTGAGTTGGCCGATGAACGGCGTCCACGACGATCGTTCGGGCTCCGACATCAAGTTCAATTCGACGATCGTGCCGTCCTATGTGCGCAAGTCGCCGCGCGTGTCAACGACGGTTATCGCGAATCGAAGAAGTCTTGGAAAGAGCTGCTGCTCGACCTGAAGAAACGAACTCTGCAAGCACCGCCGCTGCTTACTGTCGGCGACAGCGCGATGGGGATGTGGGCGACGCTTGAAGAGGTGTATCCGCGGACACGGCACTAGCGCTGCTGGTTCCACAAGATTGGCAGCACGTGCGGACCACGAATCCGATTGAATCGATGGTCGCGACGGTGCGCCATCTCACGAGCCGCAAGCGCAACTGTCTGTCGCGCTCCATCTTCCTCGCGATGGTCGTTCAAGCTGATCGAAGCGGTCGAGCTGACCCGGAGGAAGATTCGCGGCGTCGGCAAGATCGAACCGCTTCTGAAGGGCATTCCTTTCAATGACGACACTCCGGTGATCGAAAGCACACCGGCTCCTCAAGCGCTGGCTGCCCGACCCGCATACACCAGTCTTGACAATTGCTCGAAGATTCTCGCCGAAAGTCATCACGCAACAAACGCGGTGCCCTAAGAGGTGAAACGATGTCTCTGAATCGCACATATCATAAGTGAGCTGCTGGCGCCTTTCATCTGTCGCATTCCAATCCATTTCATATGGAAGTCCTTGCAGATGAAGCACCAGCCACTCTTATTTTTTCCTGCGTTTTTTCTCTCACGCCGTCTTCAGGGCCTTCAGCTTCAACTCCTCGATCATGCGCTCGCGCATGACAAACTTCTGCACCTTGCCCGTGACGGTCATTGGCATCTCGTCGACGAAGCGGATATAGCGCGGCACTTTGTAGTGCGCGATCTGCTCACGGCAGTATTGTCGCACCTCGTCTTCGCTCAACTGCTCGCTCGGGCGCACGACGATCCACGCGCACACCTCCTCGCCGTACTTCTCGTCGGGCACGCCGAAGACCTGGACACTCTGAATCTTTGGATGTCGAAACAACAGCTCCTCGATCTCGCGCGGATAAACGTTCTCGCCGCCGCGGATCAGCATGTCCTTCAGCCGACCGACGATGTTGCAATAGCCATCGACGTCGAACGTCGCCAGATCGCCCGTGTGCATCCAGCCGTCGACGAGCGCCTCGCGTGTGCGCGGCTCGTCATCCCAGTAGCCGAGCATCACCGCATAGCCCTTAGTGCAGAGCTCTCCCGTCTGCCCCACGGGCACGATCGCGCCGGCGGGGTCCACGATCTTCGCCGCGAGATGCGGCCGGATCCGGCCGACAGTGCTCGTACGTTTCTCGAGCGGGTCGGTCGTGGCGCTCTGGAACGAGACGGGGCTCGTCTCCGTCATGCCGTAGGCAATCGTGATCTCCGACAAATGCATGCGGGCGACGACGCGCTTCATCGTCTCGATCGGGCACGGGGAGCCAGCCATGATCCCGGTGCGCAGCGACGTCAGATCGAATTTCTCGAAATCGGGATGATCGAGCTCGGCGATGAACATCGTCGGCACGCCGTGCAGCGCCGTGCAGCGCTCCTCGGCGACGGCCGCAAGCACCACGCCGGGCTCGAACGCCTCGCCGGGGAACACCATCTTCGCACCCGTCGAGACGCAGGCGAGCACCCCCAACACCATGCCGAAGCAGTGATAGAGCGGAACGGGGATGCAGAGCGCGTCGTTTTCCATGAAGCGCATTGCCCTCGCGATATAGCGGGCGTTGTTGACGACGTTGTAGTGCGTCAGCGTGGCCCCTTTCGGATTACCTGTCGTGCCACTCGTGAACTGGATGTTGATCGGATCGCGAGGCGCGAGCGCGGCTCCGAGCGCATCGAGCGCCGCTTTGTCGAGCCTCTTGCGTCCCATTTCGACGACCTCGGCGAACGAGAGCATGCCGGGAGTGGCGGCGTCTCCCATGCGGATCACGATCCTCAGATGCGGCAGGCGTGCTGCATGCAGATCGCCGGGTTCGGCCATGACAAGCTCGGGCGCGAGCGTGCCCAGCATCTCGAGATACATCGACGTCTTGAAGCGTTCGGCGGCGATGATCGCCTTGCAGCCCGACTTGTTCAGCGCATACTCGAGTTCCGCCAGCCGATAGGCGGGATTGACGTTGACGAGGATCGCGCCGATGCGGGCGGTCGCGAATTCCGTCAGCAGCCACTCCACGCGGTTCGGCGACCAGATCCCGACGCGATCGCCTTTCTCGATGCCGAGCGCGGCGAGGCCGGCCGCCAGCACGTCGACCTCGTCTGCGAATTCTCGCCAGGTCCAGCGAATCCCCTGCTCACGGAACACGACAGCCGGCCGCTGCGGAAAACGCCTCACGGTCTCGCTCAGAAACTGCCCGATCGTGACATCGGCAAGCGGGACGTCGGTCGAGCCGCGCACATGGGAAAGGCCATCTTTGGGCACGAGCAGTGCCTCGGTGCCGGGATGCTGTGTGGACATGCGGGAGTGTCTCCGAGATTGAGGATGGTTTGAAGTGCACAGGGCACTCACTGCTTCAGGTCTACTGGCGTGATGTACTTGTAGATATCGTCCTGGAAGCGCACCACCTCGCTGCCGGCCTTCCAGCGCGCCGCGTAGAAATCACCTACGTGCAGGCCCTCATGCGTGGTCTTGCTGACCATGTCACGCAGCATCTCGATGGACTCACCGAGTTCGAACGTGAGTCCGGGCAGTTGAATCATCGTGCGTCTCCTTCGCGGCATGGCTTTTTGCCTTCAGATTAGACGCCGTGTCGGCGACACGCAGTGCCAAGGTATTTGCAATTCGTGCCAGCCTTATGCGCGACCTTGCTTGCTCTATGCGCCCTTCATGGATTGCCTATACTCGCCTGGGCTCTGGCCGGTCCACCGCCGGAACGCGCGATTGAAACTCGCCTCGTTGCGAAATCCCGCAGCAGCAGCCACCTGTTTGAGCGACTTGTGCGATCGGGTCAAAAGTTGCTTGGCGACATCCCTTCGCACTTCATCCTTAATGTGTTGCAGGGAGGTGCCTTCTTCGGCCAAATGGCGATACAGACTTCGGGTCGACAAATTGAGTTCGAACGCCAATACATCAGCATTCGACAGCTCAAGGCTGCGTGTGCGCAGCAGGTCACGAAGGCGCTGCGATAGCAATCGGTCGCGCCGGTATTGCAGCACGATCAGCGGCAGGGGACGTAGCAGCATCTGGCGCAAGTCGTGGTCATCGCGACGTATGGGAAGCTTGAGGTATTCGGCATCGAAGCTGAACCCGGCGTGTGGTTCCAGAAAGCTCACCCGCCCGCGAAACATCAGGTCATAGGACTTGAAATATGCGGGTTCAGGGTAGGGAAATGTTGCGCTCGTCAGTGGAATGCGTGAGTCGATCAGCCAGCACGCAAAGCCGTGGATATTGCGCAAGGTGCTCACCAAACAAAACTCACGCTGAGGTCCCAAGTTCGCGCGTTCATAGACGTTCAAGTGTGCAACTCCACCTTCAACGCGAAGTTCGAGGCGGATGTCGTCAATTAGCATCGCGTAATGGCGACACCAGCGCGACAACGCCACTCGCAAGTTGGCTGACGGCAATGCGGCGCGACACAGCATGCCGTTAGTACCCCACGGCAGGCGTCGGGAGAACCAGCCGAGCGCCTCGTCATCCAGTTCTCGCATCGCGATATCTGTAAGCACCTCCAACTGATCGGCCGTCATGCATACGTCGGTTCGAGGCAGGCTTGATGGCTGTATTTGTGCGGCGCGCAAAGCGTTGCGGGGGTCTATTCCGTACCGTTCATAGGCACGAATGATTGACTGAGCGAACGCGATGGGTGTTGCTGCGATGGCGGGATTCATTACGATATTGTCCAATCCATTGGCAGGATTTGCAAATAACTTGGCGCGGCGTTGTTTGGAGGCTGTCTAAGCTACTGACACATCTGGACCAGTGATTGTTGAGGAGCGTCGTGCAAATCGTCCCATCCAAACTCAACCCCCGCTCGGCGGATTTCCAGGCCAACGCTGCGCACGTGCGAGGACTGGTAGAAGCGTCGAATGGCAAGGTCGAGCAGGTTTCTCAAGGCGGTGGCCAAGTGGCGCGGCAGAAGCATACCGCTCGTGGCAAGCTTCTCGCGCGTGAGCACGTGGAGCAACTGCTCGATCCAGGAACTCCGTTTCTGGAAATTGGGCAGTTGGCTGTGCTGGGCATGTACGACGACGAGGCTCCTTCGATTGGTGTCATCGCCGGCATTGGTGGCATCCAAGGTCGTCAATGTGTGATCGTCGCGAACAATGCCACTGTCAAGGGGGGCACACATTACCCGATGACCGTGAAGAAGCACTTCCGCGTGCAAGAGATCGTTAAGCAAAACCATCTACCGTGTATCTATCTCGTCGATCTTGGCGGCGGCTGCTTGCCGCCGCAAGAGGAGGTGTTTCCCGATCGGGATCATTTCGGGCGCATCTTTTACAACCGAGCCAACGTGTCCGCTAAGGGCATCCCCCCAGATATCGGTAGTGATGGGCTCGTGCACTGCAGGCGGCGCCTACGTGCCGGCGATGAGCGACGAAGCCGTGATCGTCAAGGGGCCGGGAACAATCTTCCTCGGTGGTCCACCGCTGGTGAAAGCAGCCACGGGTGAGGTCTCAGCGCGGAGGATGTGGGTGGCGGTGACGTGCATACGCGCATCTCCGGCGTTGCCGATCATCTGGCCGAGAACGACAGCCATACGCTGTTTCTCGCGCCGCATCGCGTTTGGCGGAGAGTCGCGTTCTCCGATGCCGGGGAGGGTGATCGCGTTGCTCGCCGAATTAGATTCCGCGGTAAACAAGGGGCAGCATCGCTGCTGGTGATGGAGGCCGTGAAGATGGAACACACTTTGGTGGCGCGCGCCCGCAGTGTCGTCAAGACTTTCCATTGCGCCGCTGGCGATCAGGTGGCTAATGGTGTCGAGTTGATCGAGTTCAAGGTCGTGTCATGACAACGGCAGTACGCATTGTTGAGGTCGGCCCGCGCGACGGGCTGCAAAACGAACCCGGTATCGTGTCTACCCGCACTAAGCTCGAGTTCATCGAGCGGCTGGCGGGGGCGGGCTTAAGGAACATCGAGGCTACAGCGTTTGTATCGCCAAAATGGGTACCGCAGATGGCGGACCATGCGGAGTTGTTGGCTGCCCTGCCCAAGCGTGAGGGCGTCAGCTACCCGGTCCTGACACCGAACCTGAAGGGTTTCGAGGCAGCAGTGGCTGCCGGTGCGACCGAAGTGTCCGTCTTCGCCGCAGCATCCGAGGGATTCTCGCGCAAGAACATCAACTCCTCGATCAAAGAATCCATCGAGCGTTTCGTTCCCATCGTTGAAGCGGCGCGCCGCCTCGGCGTGCGGGTGCGCGGCTACGTGTCGTGCGCGATCGCCTGTCCCTATGACGGGGTCATTGAGCCTGCCGCCGTGGCGGCAGTGGCCGCCGACCTGATCGCTCTTGGCTGCTACGAGGTGTCGATGGGCGACACGATCGGTGCCGGAACGCCTGCTTCCGTTCAGCGGATGTTGGAAGCCGTGGCCAATAGGGTGCCCGTATCTCGTCTGGCAGGCCATTACCACGACACATACGGCATGGCAATCGCCAACGTGTTGGCCTCGTGGCAGTTTGGGCTGCGCTGCTTCGATAGTTCGGTTGCCGGTCTGGGTGGCTGCCCGTACGCGAAGGGCGCCTCGGGCAATGTCGCCACCGAGGATGTCGCCTATCTGCTCCACAGTCTTGGAGCCGAAACGGGCGTTGACCTCGAACGGTTGGTGGACTGCTCGGCCTGGATCAGCGTCGCGTTGGGACGAACATCGCGTTCGCGCGTTGCGCGCGCCATTCTTGCAAAGCGAGTCACATCATGATCACTCTGTTCCATTGCATGAGCGCGCGGTCGTTCCGCCCGCTGTGGATTATGGAAGAACTCCTGCTGGACTACCAGTTGGTGATGCTGCCCTTTCCGCCGCGTGTTCATGCCCGAGCGTATCTCGACCTCAACCCACTGGGCACGATTCCGCTTCTGGTGGCCGGATCGACACGCATGACGGAGTCGGCAGCGATGTGCCAGTACTTGTGTGCGCGCAACGCGCCAACGCCGCTACAGGTCCTGCCATCTGAAGATGACTTTGGCGCTTACCTCAACTACCTGCACTTCGGCGAGGCGACGCTAACGTTTCCGCAGACGCTTGTGTTGCGCTATTCGCGCTTCGAGCCCTCGTCGCGCAGGCAACCGGGCGTCGCAGAGGACTACACCAAGTGGTTCCTAGCCAGGTTGCGCACACTCGAACCGCGACTGATCGAGCAGGAATACCTGTGTGCCGAGCGCTTTACCGCTGCCGACGTGTCTGTTGGTTACGCGCTGATGCTGGCGCAGTGCCTTGGCTTGGCCGAGCGGTTTACGCCGGCCGTGTCAGCGTACTGGGAGCGCTTGCAACAGCGCGACGGGTATCTGCGTGCCCTGCGGTCGCAGGAAGCCGCGGCAGTGGCACAGGGCGTATCGACAACGCCCGCGCCCAATACGCTTCCCGACGGACATTGACGGAGAAACCAGTGAATCAGACAGCTACGAATATGAAGGAGCGCGAAATCTATGTGGTGGGTGCGGCTCGTACCGCGATTGGTACCTTTGGCGGCTCGATTGCTGGCGTGCCCCCGAGCCAGCTTGCGGTGACCGTGGTTCGCGAGTTGCTTCGCCGCAGCGAAGTCGACCCGGCGCGGGTGGGCCGGATGGATATGGGCAACGTCATTCCGACCCAGGACACCTACATCGGGTGCGTCGTTGCTATCGAATCCGCCATCCCAGAGGAGAGTAATCGTGCGTACGCATGACAGACAGGCTCCGTGCTTGTTCCGTGCGCTACCAAATGAGCCAGCCGGTCCACGAAGTGGCCCCCAAACTCTTGTCGCACAACAACATTGTGTGCGACACATCGTGCCACTTTCTGTTAGGTGTTTTTCCAAAAATGGCGTACGTCACGTTTAAAAGTCACTCGTGAGATGCGGACGCCCGACGCAGACAGCATGTCCTTGCGTCCTCGACCGTGACGCGATGCCATTCCAATCAAGAGGAGACGAAGGTGAGAACGAAGCCAGGAAGTCCGGTGGTGGCGATCACGCTGGCCGCCATTGCGTCGATGGGGATATCGGGTTGTGGTGGAAGTGATGACGCGCCTGCGTCGCCGGTATTGCTGACCGCGCAACAGGCTTGCGACGTGGTGAAGGGAAAGTCAGCTGGTGGTGCGTCGGTAACCGATGCATTGATGGTGGCGGCGACAGGTGCGGATCCGGCTTACTGCAAGGTATCGGCGCTGATCTCGCCGCAACTCGCGATGCAGGTGCAACTGCCGGACAACTGGAACGGGAAACTGCTGTATGAAGGCGGCGGCGGTTACGATGGTTCGATCCAGAATTTCATGTGGAGCGGGCCGGAAGTCTTGAAAGCGGGATACGCGATCGTTCAAAGCAACGGTGGCCACATCGGTTCCTCTGTAACGGATGCCTCGTTCGCTGCAGATCCATTTTTGGCATCCCTGTTCGGGTCAGGTTCCGTTCCGACGGCTGCGGCCGCTGCGAAAGAGATGCTGCATCTAATCTATGGCAAAGCGCCAGACCAGTCTTACTACGAAGGGTGTTCCAATGGTGGGCGTGAGGGATTGATGGCGATCCAGCGAAATCCTGATCTTTTCGACGGCGTGATCGTCCGCGCACCGGCATACGATTGGCCGGCATTCATGGGCGCGTTCAATCGCAATGTGAAAGCGGTTTCCGCACCCGGAGCGGCGTTCACGCCTGGGAAGATTTCGCTGCTCGCGAAAGCGATTCGCGACAAATGTGATGCGGCAGACGGGATCGTGGACGGGGTGGTATCCAATCAATCCGCATGCTATTTCGACCCTTCTGTCCTTCGCTGCCCAAGCGGTACCGATGCCGGTGATTCATGCTTGTCGGACGCACAGATTGCGGCGGCGAACACCTGGACGAGCGCATCGAGTTTCGCCAACGGCACGTATACCTATCCGGGCTGGGCGCTGACGGGCAACGAAGACGACCCGGGCGGATGGTCGCGGTGGTTCACCGGCCCCACGGGCAACGGTAGCGGTGCGCTCCAGTTCCTGTTTCAGGATGCGACGGTGAAGTCGTATCTGACCCATGACGCGAACGCGAATTCCCTGGCGTACGACTGGAATTCGAACCCGGCGGCACTGTTCACGATGGCCGCGCTCAATAGCGCGACGAATGCTGACTTGAGCCCGTTCGTCAGCCATGGCGGGAAGCTGCTCCTGTGGCACGGCACTGCGGACATGGCGTTGAGTCACCGTGCGACAACGGCGTATTACCAGGAACTGCAACACACGATGGGGGCATCAGCCGTCGGCTCATTCGCTCGCTATTACCAGGCTCCAGGCGTTAACCATTGCTCGGGGGGCCCGGGTGCGGACTCGACAAACCTGGTGGCCGCCTTGGATCAGTGGGTGACGAAGGGCACGGCACCAGGGAACCTCGTTGCATCGAAGCTGAACACGGACGGCAGCGTGGCGTTCACGCGACCCTTGTGCCAGTATCCGCAGTACCCGCGCTACACCGGGCCCGCGAATGATGCAAGGGCCGCGACGCTCGAGGAGAACTATACGTGTACTTCGCCATGAACGTGTCGCGCCGGGCGCGTTAGGGAAACAAGGTCTTTATGGAGGAGATCATGACGGAGAAGGTAGTACCGAAACAACAATACACTCGGGAATTTCAATCCTCCGAATGTGCGAATTCCCTCAAGCCTTCGAGATCCAGAATATGCACCGCTCCGTATTCGGCGAGGATCAGGCCTGCATCGGTCAACGTGCGAAGCGCGCGATTGGCGTTCTGGCGGGAGAGCCCCGAAAGCCTGCCGATCTCTTCCTGCGAGAAGCCGAGCGTCGTCGTCGTGGCGGGATGCAACTGCCGGTTGAAAAGCTCGGTCAGGCAAAATGCCACACGAGCGGGCGCCTCCTGTATCCGCAAGTTCTGAACCAGACCGATGTAGTAGCCGCATCGGGCGTTGAGCTGGTCGATCACATAGCGGCTGAATGTATGACTGTTCTCCAGGAGCTGGAAAAACGTCGCACGCGGCATGAAGGCCAACCGGCTGTCCCGGACTGCGGTGACGGAGTAGGCGCGAGGTTCGTCCTTCAGGACGCTGCCTTCCCCGAACCACGAGCCCGCCGGGATGCCCGCGAACGTGACGACACGGCCTTTTTTCGATGCGGTATCGACTTTGACGATGCCTTCGATCACACCGAGCCAATGATCCACGGCGTCGCCCCGGTGGCAGGCGACCGCACCGGGGGTGTAGGACCTGTCGAAGCAATCGCGCTTGACCATTTCCTGTTGGCCGTCGGTCAGATTGGCGTACCACGAGCAGCGGGCGAGAAAGGCGTCGACGGTGACGGCGGCCGGCTTGCCGGAGTCGTCGTCGGTTTTTCGGATGCCGAGATCCTCACGGTCGTAAGGCCGTGCCATCTCCGCGGCCGGAGGCACCGCTTCCCGCTTTGCGTCGATGGTTTGCATGCCACAAAGTTGGTTCATCGTTCGGAACAGTAGCGTGCCGTTGCGCAAGGACGCCCGACGCCACGCATCACGTGGTGCATGGGCCGTTCGCAAGATCAGGATGTACCGGCCGGCCCGTTAAATAGAATTACAATTCGCTTAAGGGTGGGTTCCGGCATACTCACAGTCAAGGCGCGCGCGCTAGGTATTTGTACCGGCATATCACGAACCGGTACGTGATTTTCCGCATAGGCGTATCATTTGCAACGTACAGGGCGCCAACGGTCAGACGATTCAACGTTGACGATCGTGGGGTGCAGGGACGCACTGCAGGATGGCTGAGGGTGCTTCGGATGTGACGGTAAATGAAATGGAAATTCCAGTTAGTCCGGCGCGTGTTCGCGTTCGCCGCAGAGGGGCCGACAAGCATCCGTTGATCGTGAAGGCTGCGCGCGATCTGGTGGCCGAAGTGGGGTTTCGCGACGCGCAGATGTATGCGATCGCGGAAGCCGCCGGAATCGCGATCGGCACGCTGTACCGCTATTTCGCGTCGAAGACGGACCTGATGGTCGAGGTGGTCAGGACGACGGCACAGCGTGAAGTCGATGTTGTCGCCGGCATTGCCATGCGCGACGGCACGGCGGCGGAGCGTCTCGGTGCCGCCGTCTGGACGTTCGCCACCCGAGCGTTGCAGGGGCGGCGCCTCGCCTATTCGCTGGTCGCCGAACCCGTCGAGCCCGATGTCGAGGCAATGCGCTTGACCTTTCACAGAGCGCTGGCGAGGGTATTCAAGACGATCATCGAGCAGGGGATGGCGAACGGCGAGTTCCCGGCACAGGATGCGATGGCGTCGGCCGACTGTATCGTCGGGTGTCTGTTCGAGGGACTGGTCGTCCCGCTCACCGGCAGCGCTGCGCCCGACGCCGAGCAGGCCAGCGCCCACGTGACGGCGATCATCACGTTTTGTTTGCGTGGCGTGTCCGGCTCTCCAGTATTGCCGGTGACGGTTGCGTAATCTCGCATTGCCTGCACGGGCGGTGCGCGCGGGGGCGGCCGCCCGTGCTCGGCGCCCCGCGCGAACGCCGGCTTCTGCTGCCCGCTTGCAGCGTTCCGCGCCGCCGATCCTGCACCGTCGGCGCCTGAACGCGCGCTGCAAACTGCTTCGACCAGCCCCCGGCGGGAAATGAGCCGTCTAGCTGCTGGCGGACGATGTCGCATCGACGCGCGCGGGCGCCACGTCCACATCGTGCCGTGATACCGCGCTGCGGCGATGGTCGATCATCATGACCGCGAGGGTACCGAGCACGCCGGCAAGCGCGATCGCCAGGAAATTCTGTTCGAGGGGCAGGTGCATCGTGACCAGCAGGCCGATCAGCAAGGGGGCGGCAATCGCGCCGAGGCGTCCCACGCCGGACGCGAACCCGACGCCCGTCGACCGGATCACCGCAGGGTAGAACTCCCCGGCATACGCGTACGCCAGGAGTTGGGTGCCGAGCGTCGAGCCGCCGACCACGAACACGATCGGGAACAGCAGTTCGGCGGACCTGGTGTATCCCATCAGCGCCAGCGAGACGGCTCCGGTGGCGTAGAACGCCACCAGCACGTACTTGATGTTGTACTTGTCACCAAGCCAGCCTCCGCCGATCGCGCCTGCGACGGCGCCGACGTTGAAGACCAGTACGAAGGTCAATGCCGACCCCAGGCTGTAGCCCGACATTGCCATGAGTTTCGTCAGCCACGAGCTCAGCGCGTACACCATGAAGAGCCCCATGAAGAACGCGATCCAGATCATGACGGTGCTGAATCCGCGGCCATCGCGGAACAGGCTCGCCACGGGCGTGCTGCTCATCGTCTGCTGTGGCATGACGAAACGGTCGCCGGGTTGAAGCCGCACGTCCGGCGCGATCTTGCGGATCGTCGCTTCTAGCTTCGCGGCACGATTGTTACGCACCAGGAACGCGAGGGAATCGGGCATCGTCATCAGGATGAACGGGATGAGCAGCACCGGTGTCGCCGCGAGAAAGAAGACCGATTGCCAGCCATAGGATTCGATCATCTGCTTGCCCGTCAGCGCGACGAGAATCCCGCCGATCGAATAGCCGGCAAACACGATCGTGACGAGGCGTGCCCGGATGGCACGCGGTGCGAATTCGCCCATCTGCGCGGTGACGATCGGCAGGACGCCGCCGATTCCGAGGCCGGCCAGAAACCGCGTGATGCTGAAGGACACGGGATCATGCGTGAGGCCCGCCGCAGCGGTAAATGCGCTGAATAACCCGATGCACGCGCAGAGGGAAACCGGACGACCGATCTTGTCGGCCAGCGTTCCGAGATAAATGGCGCCGAACATCATGCCGAACAGTGCCGAACTCGCCATGAAGCCGGCCTTTGCCGCGTTGACGCCCATATCTTTCATGATCGACGGGAGCGCCGCGCCCACGACGGCGAGATCGTAGCCATCGAGAACCAGGATCAGGACACACCAGAACAGGATCAAGCCATGAAAGCGGGAGAATCTTGCACCGTGCACAACTTTCTGGACATCGATTTCGTGACGCATTGTCTCCTCCATTTCCTTGTGGATATTGGGTACTGCAAGCGACGACTGCTCTGCCGGCGGGCTCAGGTGGTGTGGTGGACGGTGAAAGAGGAAGACGGTGCCCTGTCGGATACCAAGGTGTTTTCAATACGGCTTTCGTCCGCGTAGCCCATGCTCATTCCGATCAGGAACATTTCGTCGGACCCGAGGGCCAGTTCCTCCTCGATGATCTTGTGATACTTCATGAAAGCGGCCTGCGGGCACGTGCTGATGCCGTAGGTGCGCGCGACGATCATGATGTTCTGCAGGAACATGCCGTAGTCGAGCAGGCTGCCCTGCTGCATCACGCGGTCGATGGTGAAGAACAACCCGACGGGTGCATCGAAGAATTGGTAGTTGCGCCCGTGCTGTTCGCGCATCCTCGGTTTGTCGTCCTTCCGGATGCCGAGCAACCCATATAGCTTCCATCCAAGCGCGCGCCGTCTGTCGATGTATGGAGACACCCACTCGTTCGGGTAGTAGTTCCACTCGTCGGCGTGCATGTCCGCCAGCGACGGATCTGCGTCGACTTTCGCGATCGCGTTGCATACGCGATCTCGAGCCGCGCCGGTGACGACGTGGACTTTCCACGGTTGAATGTTCACGCCGGTCGCGGCGTAGCGGGCCACGTCAAGAATTGCCGTGATGGTCGCGTCGGGCACTGGCGTCGGAAGATAGGCTCTAACGCTGCGTCGCGTCGCAATTGCCCATTCGACCGCCGACCTGATCGATGAGAGTTCCTCCGGGGGTGCTGCTACTCGTTCCATCTACGACCTCGCTATCCAATCGTGCGAATTGCACGTCCTCACGACGAGAGTAGCCATCTACGCCCGACACCAATGTCTTGCACAAGACAATCGGTGTATCGCGATGCTGAAATGAGCGAGGCGGGCGAAAATGTCTCGGGCACGACATTTCGAGCGCCGAACCCTCTCTAGACTGCTGTAGCAGATCAAGGACGGAATGCACTGCGGGACGCGCATTCATAAACCGATGAGGAGACGTGGAAATGAGCGAAAACATCTATGAAAAGGGGCTGGAGCGCACGCAGGCGAATCACGTGCCGCTCACACCGCTTCACTTTCTTGACCGATGCGCGGACCAGTATCCCGATCACATTGCCATCATTCATGGAGAGTCGACGCAATCGTGGCGAGAGACGAGGGCGCGATGCCGCCGTCTTGCCAGCGCACTGGTCAGGCGCGGTGTCCAGCGTGGGGACACGGTATCCATCCTCGCGCCGAACACGCCGGCAATGATCGAGGCGCATCACGGCGTCCCGCTGTCCGGGGCTGTTCTAAACGCGATCAACTGCCGGCTCGATGCAGACGGCGTTCGGTTCATCTTGCGTCATGGCGAATGCAAGATCCTGCTGGTGGACCGCGAGTTTTCTTCGTTGGCGGCAAGCGCGCTTGAACAGCTCGAGAACAAGCCACTGATCATTGATATTGCCGATATCGAGGCGACGTCGGGAGACCCGATCGGGGAAATCGAATACGAGGCGTTCCTGGCCGAAGGCGATCCGGAATTTCCCGGCGTCTGGCCGTCGGACGAGTGGGATGCAATCGCGCTGAACTACACATCGGGAACGACTTCCGACCCCAAGGGTGTGGTCCCGAGCCACCGCGGCACCTATCTGATGAGCATGCTTCAACTGACTGATTGGGGCATGCCGCGCCGCCCCGTCTACCTCTGGACACTTCCGTTGTTTCATGCGAACGGGTGGTGTTTCGCATGGGCGGTCACGGCGGCGGCGGGCACGCATGTTTGCCTGCGAAAGGTGACTGCCTCGAACATCTTCGAGGCCGTTCGGCAGCACCATGTCGACCACTTCTGCGCGGCGCCCATCGTGCTCGCATCGTTGGCCAGTTCGCCCGAATCGGAGCGCTTGCCGCTGCCGCATACGGTTCGTGTGCGAACGGCCGGTTCACCGCCACCGGCTGCCGTACTTAAGGCAGTGTCGGAGATGGGCTTCGAAGTGGAGCACGTCTACGGCATCACCGAAGCGTCGGGTACGCCCGTGAGTTGCTTCGTCGAGCCGGCCTGGAACGCACTGTCGTCGGAGGACAAGGCGCGTCTCATGGCGAGGCAGGGAAGTCGCGCGGCCGGCCTGGAAGGGCTGCGGGTCGTGGATGAGGGTAGCGGTGAGGCCGTGCCTTGGGACGGCACGACGCAAGGCGAACTGCTGATTCGCGGCAATGTCGTGATGAAGGGTTACCTCAAGAACGAGGCGGCTACTGCCGCTGCGTTCAGCGACGGCTGGTTTCATACGGGCGACGTCGCCGTGGTGCATCCGGATGGCTATATCCAGATCACCGACCGCTCGAAAGACGTCATCATCTCGGGTGGAGAGAACATTTCCTCGGTCGAGGTCGAAGATGTGCTGCATCGGCATCCCGCGGTTTTTATCGCGGCTGTAGTCGCTCAGCCCGATGCGAAATGGGGTGAATCGCCATGCGCCTTCATCGAGTTGAAGCCTGGCGCCGCGGCTCCTGACGAAGCTGAGATCATTCGCTTTTGCCGAGAACGGCTTGCCCATTACAAATGCCCGGTGCGCGTCGTCTACGGGGTACTGCCCAAGACCGGCACGGGAAAGATCCAGAAATTCCGGCTTCGGGAGCTGGTTGGAAGCCGGGAAGCGATTACGGCTTTGTCGGGCGTGTAGTCCACCATGGCGTGCGTCGCCGCCATGGGTTTCATCGAGGACTGCGGCTTCGTCCACCGGGCTCGCGGCGGACGTGTTTGAAACCAATGTTTGACTTCGATCCGCGCAGATGAGACTCGACACCTCGGCGATTGAAATCGGGTACCGGTTTTCACGCAACCATGTTTGTCGCGACAGTGAGGCTCGAGCCTTTGCGCTTGCGTGCGGAGACGACAACCCCGTACACCACGACGGGGCCTACGCGGCCGCTACACGCTTTGGGCGACCCATTGTCAGTGGGACCTATACCGTCGCATTGCTGATGGGACTCGCGGCGTCGCACTTCGCCCGAAAAGGAGAGGTGGTCGGTGTGCGCTTCCAGTTCGAATTGTTGCTGCCGGTCTTTCCGGACGAGCGGATCAATCTCGCATGGGAAGTTTCGGCCATTCGGCCCCACCGTAACGGGCGTTTGCTCGACCTCGACGGATCCATCATGAATGCGGCCGGGCAATCATGCGTGCGCGCGACAGGCGCGGTGCTTGTTTCGATCGCGGCCGCATGAGCTGGTCGGGCCGCAGTGACGCGCAACGCTCGTCGGACGACAACGCGGCGTGCGACGCATCGGCCCAGTCACTGTCAGGTGCTTTTCGCGAAAATGGCATACAGCGCGTCTGAATGTCACTTGCGAGACAATTGCGTATGCCCGACGCAGGCAGCATGCCCTGGCGTCCTCGACCGTGACGCGACTCCATTCCAATCAGGAGAAGATGAAGGTGGGAACGAAGCCAGGAAGTCCGATGGCGGCAATCATGCTGGCCGCCATTGCATTGGTGGGAGTATTGGGTTGCGGGGGAAGTGACGACGCGCGTGCGTCGCCGGTATCGCTGACAGCGCAACAGGCTTGCGACGCGGTTAAGGGAAAGTCCGCTGGCGGTGCGTCGGTAACCGATGCATCGATGGTGGCGGCGACAGGTACTAATCCGGCTTACTGCAAGGTATCGGCGCTGATCTCGCCGCAACTCGCGATGCAGGTGCAACTGCCCGACAACTGGAACGGGAAACTGCTGTATGAAGGCGGTGGCGGTTACGATGGTTCGATCCAGAATTTCCTGTGGAGCGGGCCGGAAGTCTTGAAAGCGGGATACGTGATCGTTCAAAGCAACGGTGGCCACATCGGTTCCTCTGTAACGGATGCCTCGTTCGCTACAGATCCATTTTTGGCATTCCTGTTCGGGTCAGGTTCCGTTCCGACGGCTGCGGCTGCTGCGAAAGAGATGCTGCATCTAATCTATGGCAAAGCGCCAGACCAGTCTTACTACGAAGGGTGTTCCAATGGTGGGCGTGAGGGATTGATGGCTATACAGCGAAATCCCGATCTCTTCGACGGTGTGGTCGTCCGCGCACCGGCATACGATTGGCCGGCATTCATGGGCGCGTTCAATCGCAATTCGAAGGCGGCCGCGGCACCTGGGGCAGCATTCACGACAGGAAAGATTTCCCTATTGGCGAAAGCGATTCGAGACAAATGTGATGCGGCAGACGGGATCGTGGACGGGGTGGTATCCAATCAATCCGCATGCAATTTCGACCCTTCTGTCCTTCGCTGCCCAAGCGGCACCGACGCCGGCGATTCATGCCTATCCGACGCGCAGATTGCCGCAGCGAACACCTGGACGAGTGCATCGAGTTTCGCGAACGGTACGTACACCTATCCAGGCTGGGCGCTGACAGGCAACGAAGACGATCCGGACGGATGGTCGCAGTGGTTTGCCGGCCCCACGGGCAACGGGAGCGGTTCGCTCCAGTTCCTGCTTCAGGACGCGACGGTGAAGTCGTATCTGATCCATGACGCGAACGCGAATTCCCTGACGTACGACTGGAATTCGAACCCGGCGGCACTATTCACGATGGCCGCGCTCAATAGCGCGACGAATGCCGACGTGAGCCCGTTCGTCAGCCGTGGCGGGAAGCTGCTCCTGTGGCACGGCACTGCGGACATGGCGTTGAGTCACCGTGCGACAACGGCGTATTACCAGAAACTGCAACACACGATGGGGGCATCAGCCGTCAGCTCATTCGCTCGCTATTACCAGGCTCCAGGCGTTAACCATTGCTCGGGGGGGCCGGGTGCGGACTCGACAAACCTGGTGGCCGCCTTGGATCAGTGGGTGACGAAGGGCACGGCACCAGGGAACCTCGTTGCATCAAAGTTGAATACGGACGGCAGCGTGGCGTTCACGCGACCCTTGTGCCAGTATCCGCAGTACCCGCGCTATATCGGGCCGGCCAATGGCGCAAAGGCTGCGACGCTGGCGGAGAACTATACGTGCACTTCGCCATGAGCGTGCCGCATTGGGGACGTTAGGTCCCGGCAAATCATGAGTCGAGCCGAGCGGCTCGACCTTGGTCCTGGATATCGATGCGCGATGTCGTGAACGCGATATCGATGACGTGCCGTTCTCAAAGCCCGCTTACATCGTACTCGGTCACAACAACTGGCTAAATCCCATGGGCATTGGGAATTGTGCGCTTGGGAGTAGTCGGGCTACCTGCCAATATTGAGGTTGAAGGCGTATACACCGGATACGCTGTTTCCGATCAGTGGAACACGGCTCCCGAGTCTCGTCACTCAACGGATACGCTCTGCGTCGTCCTCCCCATCAGGAAATCTTCATTGGCTTCCGCAACTTCCCGAATGTAGTCCCACAATGCCCTGACGCGGGCTAGTTCGCGTCGCTCCGGTGGCGCCACCAACCAGAAAGTGCGGGTGATGTTCACAGCATCGGGTAGCACTGGAATGATGTTGCCGATCACGCTCCCAAGAAAACACGGCAGCACCCCGATTCCTAGGCCGGCTTTTACGGCTTGTGCCTGGGCGATGACACTCGTGCTTCTCAGGCACGGCTTAAGTGCCGGGAGCCATTTTGGCAACGAGAACTGCTGCGGCGAGAAGATGAGGTCGTCGACATAGTCGATCCAACGGTGATCGACCAGATCATTGATTTTTCTGATAGACGGATGCTTGTCGAGATACTCAGGCGTTGCGTACGGCAACATGCGGTACTCGGACAGCTTGCATGTCACAAAGCTGTTGGCGCTCGGGCGGTCGATTGCAACCGATGCGTCGGCTTCGCGCTTTGATAGATTCAGCGTGCGAGGCAGCGGCAAGATGTCGACAGTGATGGCGGGGTGCCTCGTGCAAAAGTGCGTCAGGTGCGGGGTGAGGAAAAACGTGCCGAAACCCTCTGTCGCGCCCAGCCGGATTTCGCCGGTCAATGCGACGGTGTCGCTGAGCATGCTCGATTCCACCGCCGTGATCGTACTTTCAAGCTTCTCGACATGCTCGAGTAACCGATGGCCAGCACTTGTCAGGCGAAGCCCTTGAGAACTGCGGTCGAATAGCTTCGAGCCTGTGTCACGCTCCAGTCGCTGTATCCGTCTGGAGATTGTCGACTGACTCATTTTCAACGTGTGTGATGCCTCCAGGGCCGACTGAGACCGAGCCGCCGCCAAGAAGATTCGCAGGTTATCCCAATCGAAATGATTCATCTCATCCTCAGCGCTCTGCTATGCAAATTTGCATAGCTTAGTTCCATTTTATCTTATTTCAAATGCAGAAACGGTGAAATACCATGCTTGGTAACACATCGAAATCAGCGCCGAGTTCCCGCCGGACATTCGCGCGCAATGACACAAGATTCCTACCAGGAGGCAATCCATCGTGAGCAGTTACATCGAGCATTTCATCGCAGGCAAGCCCTATTCGGAACCGTCGGCCCGATCGGGCGCCGTCCACAATCCTTCGACGGGCGAGGAGATTGCCCGCTGTGAGTACGGCACGCGTTCAACCGTCGATCATGCGGTTGCGATCGCCGCGGAAGCCGGCCGCCGCTGGGGGCGCGCCTCGCATGCCGCACGTCAGGCAGTCATCTTCAAATTGCGCGATCTGATGATCGCCAACATGGATGTGCTGGCCGAGGCAATCGGGCGCGAGCACGGCAAAACGATTCTGGACGCAAAAGGGGAGCTGGGGCGCGCCATTGAAGGCATCGAATTCGCGTGCAATGCACCGCACGTGACCAAGGGCGAATACACCAACAACGTCGGCGGTGAAATCGAAGTGTTTTCTATGCGGCGACCAATCGGTGTGGTCGGCTGTATCACCCCGTTCAACTTTCCCATCATGGTGCCCGCGGTCATGATGACCATGGCTGTCGCCGTCGGTAACAGCATTGTCTGGAAACCCTCCGAAAAGGTTCCGAGTGCGGCACTCGAATTTGCTCGGATCTGGAAGGAAGCCGGCTTGCCCGATGGGATCTTCAATGTCGTACAGGGCGACAAGGAAGTAGTTGATGCGATTCTCGAACATCCCGGCATTGCCGGAATCAGCTTTGTCGGATCGACTGCAGTCGGAGAGTACGTCTACCAGAAAGGGACGAATCATAACAAGCGCGTGGCCGCATTCACCGGCGGTAAGAATCACATGGTCGTCATGCCGGACGCAGACCTTGAAGCCGCCGCCAGCGCTTTCGTGTCCGCGGGATTCGGGTCGTCAAGTCAACGTTGCATGGCCGTGTCGTTGCTTCTGCCAGTTGGTGCAGAAACAGCTGAGCGCTTGCGCGAGATCGTGATTCCGAAAATTCGCGCGCTGAAAGTTGGCGCTTATGACGATCCGGGCGCTGATTTCGGTGCGGTTGTTTCCCGGGAGTCGAAGGTGTCGGTCGAGCACGCGATCGGCCGTTGTCTCGAAGAGGGCGGCGAGCTGGTGATCGATGGGCGTGGCTTTGCGGTACCAGGCCATCCGAATGGTTACTATCTCGGACCGACGCTATTTGATCGGATCACGACCGACATGCATCTGTATCGGGATGAAGTGTTCGGACCGGTGCGAGGCATCATGCGGCCTGCGACGTTCGACGAGGCGATCGACATTACAAATCAGCACGAGTATGGCAACGGATCGGTGATCTTCACGCGCGACGGGAAGTCGGCGCATCGCTTCATGATGGAAATCGAGTCCGGCATGATCGGCGTGAACGTGCCGGTGCCGCTGCCGTCCGCCTTCTTCAACTTCGGTGGCCTGCGTCGTTCGAAATTTGGAGAAGGCCACCTGTACGGTCCTGATGCGGCGCGTTTCTATACAAAATTCAAGACTGTATCTCAGCGCTGGCCGGAACCCGACGACGGAGCACTTCCGGTTTCATTGGCATTCAATCCGAGCGCCTGACGTCGTCTCCCCAATCTGTCGCTCCTATCTGCTACACGCCGCGCGCCGGCCCGGCGTTCCCGGCTTCAGGTACCGAAATTGACGTACAGCATCAAAGGAACATCAATGAAGGCAATTGTGATTGTTAGTCAGGAAGGGCAAACGCGCCCGACATTGGAGTATCAGACTGTGCCGGACCCGCAGGTCCAGCCGAATGAATTGCTAGTCGCGGTCAAGGCCGCTGGGATCAATCGGATCGACCTTCAGCGTTCGACGGCGCATGGCGGCCCGGCCGCCGGCAAACCGATGATTGCGGGTCTCGAAATGGCGGGCGATGTCGTCGCCGTCGGTAGCGAAGTCGGCGGATTCAAAGTTGGCGACAGGGTGATGGGCATGACGACCGGAGCCTATGCCGAACTTGCGACTATCGACTACCGATTTGCCACGCCGATTCCTACGTCATTTTCGTACGATCAGGCGGCAGCAGTCGCCACTGTTTATCCGACAGCCCACAATGCATTGGTGACGAACGGTCACTTCGGCGCGGACAAAAGTGTCCTGATTCAAGGCGTTGCATCGGCTGTTGGCATCGCGACCCTGCAAATCGCAAAAGCCCTCGGCGCGAAGCAGATCATTGGTACCGGCCGTCCGACCCGCAATGCGGACAATCTGATCGGACTCGGGCTCGACCGGTTTCTCGTGAACGGCATCGACGATGTTGTATCTGAAGTTGCGGCCCTGACGAATGGACAGGGTGTCGACGTCGTAGTCGACATGGTCGGCGGTCCCGCCATCTCGGACAATCTGGCCTCTGTCGCATTGGGCGGCTACATCGTGAATGTTGGCTGGGTCGGCGGCGCGACCGGCGAAATTGATCTTGACACGTTGGCCCGCAAGAGAGTGTCGTTGGTTGGTGTTTCGTTTCGCACAAGAACCGTCCAGCAGAAGTCTGAACTCTTTACGCAGTTTAGACGAGATGTCTATCCGCTATTCGAATCCGGCGCAGTCCTCCCGATCATTCAGACGACGTACCCACTGGCTGAGGCGTTGGAGGCACAGGATGCAATGGCGCGCGACGAGCACTTCGGCAAGATCCTGTTGCATCCTTGAAATTTATCGAGCGCATTCAGGTTAACTAAAGAAAATTGGAGACGTGATGGATATCGGGTTTATTGGCTTGGGGCACATGGGGCTTCCAATGTTGGGCAATTTGCTGGCAGCTGGCCACACGGTGCGTGCTTTCGACACGTCGTCCAGCGCCATCGCCCAAGCTGTTGACCGCGGCGCGTTGCCAGCTCGGTCCGTGGCAGAGCTGGCTGCATCCGTCGATGTAGTGGTTACGATGTTGCCGACTCCAGCTGTTGTGCGCGCCGTGATATGTGGTCCTGATGGTGTGCTTGCGCATGCAAGGCAGGGAGCATTTGTGATCGACTGTAGCACCAGTGATCCACAGACGGCCGCAGAGATCGAAGCGATGGGGGCCGCAAGCGGTAAGACTGTTGTCGATGCACCAGTATCAGGCGGTGTGCCAGGGGCCAAGGCGGCCACGCTGACGTTCATGGTGGGCGGATCGGACCTCGGTTTCGAGTCAGCCAGACCAATTCTTTCCGCTATGGGCAAGAATATTGTTCGTTGCGGTCCCGCTGGCAGCGGACAAGCCGCCAAGCTCTGCAACAATCTCCTGCTCGGAGTATCGACAATTGCCGTGTCCGAGTCGATGTGCCTCGGTGTTAGCCTCGGGCTCGCTCCCGATGTGCTTGCGCAGATCATCAACACGTCGTCAGGCCGGTGCTGGGTGTCCGAGGTCTACAACCCTTATCCCGGCGTCGTTGCAGATGCCCCGGCATCCAATGGCTTTTCCGGCGGCTTTGCTTGCGACTTGATGATCAAGGATCTCAGCCTTGCACTGGATTCCGCCCACAATTCCCGGCAACCGCTGCCCATGACCGCATTATCCAAGCAGTTCTTCCAGGTATTAAGTCATCAAGGTGGCGGCAGCAAGGATATTTCAGCGGTCGTGGGCTTGTTCAAAAAATAGAGCCGCGAAGAAGCGTCGAAGATACAAAATAAACACAGGAGACAGCGATGCACATCCATTTCAGAAAATCCGCCATTGCACTGGCTTTGGGTTTCGCCTGCGCTTTAGCGCTGGCGCAGCCACCGAAAATCTCGGACGATGTTGTAAAGATCGGCGTTCTGACGGACCTTTCGGGAAATTATTCCGAATTTGCGGGTCCGGGTGCAGTGACAGCAGTCAAGATGGCCGTAGAAGATTTCGGCGGCAAAGTTCTCGGAAAGCCGATTGAGGTGGTGATGGCAGACCATCTCAACAAGACCGACGTGGCACTCACAAAAGCGCGCGAATGGTTCGACATGCAGAAAGTGGATGCCATTGTTGACCTCACCAACTCGTCTGTCGCCATCGCCGTCAGCAAATTGGCCAAGGACAAGAATCGGATAGCCATTGTGGCTGGCGCGATGACGGAGAAGATAACGAATGAGGAATGCTCTCCTAACACTGTGCACTACGTTGCCGATTCCTATGCGTTTGCGAATGGCACTGGCAAGGCTGTCCTGGATCAAGGTGGAAACACATGGTTCATTCTCGCCGCTGATTATGCGTTCGGCACGCTGATGCTCGATCGGCTGACCGCGACGGTAGCAGCGAACGGAGGCAAGGTTCTGGGTGCGGCCAAGCATCCACTCGGCGCATCGGATTTTTCATCGTTCATGATGCAGGCGCAATCGTCGAACGCGAAGGTGATCGGACTGGCGAACGCCGGTGTTGACACAGTCAACGCGATGAAATCGGCGCAGGAGTTCGGTGTCACACGTGGAGGAAAACAGAGTGTCGTCGGTCTTGCAACGACTATCACTGACGTCCACGGCATGGGCCTAAATGTCGCACAGGGTCTTTTGCTGACGACGCCGTTCTACTGGGACCTGAATGATGAAACGCGTCAGTGGTCGAAGCGGTATTTCGCCAAGATGAAGAAAATGCCCAACATGGTGCAGGCTGGGGACTACTCGTCAGTCATGCATTACCTCAAAGCCATTGAGGTGGCCGGCACGGACAATGCCAAAGACGTAATGGCAAAGATGCGGGAAATGCCGATCAACGACTTCTTTGCGAAGAATGGCAAGATTCGCGAGGATGGGCGCATGGTGCACGACATGTATCTGGCCCAGGTCAAGACGCCAAGCGAGTCAAAGTATCCGTGGGATTACTACAAGATCAAGAAAGTCTTGCCAGCCAGCACGGTCACGATTCCGGTCGAACAGAGTAAGTGTCCTCTGCTCAAGAATGGACGCACGTAAGGCGAAAGGACGTAGTCGATGCGACCGATGATTGAGCTTGGATTCGATCACTGACTGAGCAGCGTTCGCATCGCGGCGTTTTGAAGTTACAAGGAGATTGGCTGCGAGCTGAGCATGCGCTCTCGGTCAAATTACTCATGTTGACGCATCGATGCGGTCGCTACGTTTTCGCTTGATGCGTTTCACTACCGGTTTGAGGTGACGATGACTGACGTCATCCTGGAGACGCGCGGCCTGACGAAGGAATTCGGAGGGTTTACTGCAGTGTCCGATGTCAATTTGCGTGTTCAGCGTGGCCATATTCACGCGTTGATCGGCCCAAATGGCGCTGGCAAAACAACCTGCTTCAATCTCTTGACGAAGTTCATGGCTCCTACGGCTGGGGCGATTCTTTTCAACCAACGCGATGTCACTGCGGAACGGCCGGCGCAGATTGCGCGGCAAGGCATCATCAGGTCGTTTCAGATTTCAGCCGTATTCCCACACCTCACCGTTCTCGAGAATGTGCGTATTGCACTTCAGCGATCGCTCGGCACCTCCTTTCATTTCTGGAAAGGGGAGCGCACATTGTCGCGACTAAATGACAGGGCAATGGATCTGTTGACCCAGGTCGATCTTGCTTGTTTTGCGGATACCACGACCGTCGATCTTCCCTACGGCAGAAAGCGCGCACTGGAGATTGCGACCACACTTGGTATGGAGCCCGAGTTGATGCTGCTCGACGAGCCGACACAGGGGATGGGACACGAAGACGTTTCTCGTGTCACGGAGCTCATCAAGCGTGTTGCGTCGCGGCGCACGATCTTGATGGTGGAGCACAACATGGGCGTGGTGGCCGGTATCTGCGATCGCATTTCTGTATTGCAACGCGGGTCGATCTTGGCCGAAGGAACATATGCGGAGGTATCCGCGATACCTGAAGTCATGGAAGCCTATATGGGTACGGCTGACGGAACGCTTGAAGGTGTTCTGTGACGCCCAGCAGCGGCGTGTCTAGTTCACCATGGGGAAAGACATATGGAAAAAGCGCTTGAAATTGCGGACCTGAACGCTTGGTACGGGGAGTCTCATATTCTCCACGGCTTAGAAGCTGTTGCGAAATTAAATTCCTGGCCTGTTAACTTTTCTGATTTGGT
>NZ_JANKOG010000042.1:0-35371 GCF_024656005.1 Burkholderia sp. SCN-KJ | reverse complement strand
AAACTATCGATAATTGAGATTATGTCAAATATGAAATTTACCCGAAAACACCCCTGAAATCCCCGCCGCACACCGCCCGAATCCGTCCTCACCGGTCACCCGCAGCCACCGTTTTTGCAGCGTGAACCCACCCTCAGCAAAACCCGCGGCACGCAATGCCCCCGACGGCCGCCCGTCAGACGCCGTCTCCAATCACCGCAAACCGCCCGCAACAGGACGATCAGGACAACCACATCCCCTGCATCTTGTGCGAGAAATGCGCGCGCTCGGCCGTCTCCATCAGCGACAGGAATTCATCCTGCATCATGTGGATCAGCGCTTCGTGGTCGCCGGCCTCGAAATACACTTCCGGCTGCTGCGCGAGATGTTCCTCGAGGAACGTCTTCATCCCGTACGCCATGCACACCGGCGGCAACGCGCCCAGGTCGCAATCCTTGAAGAGTTCGCGCAGTTCGATTTCCCTGGCGAGCACGAGATGGCGGCCGGTCTTGACCCAGAGGTCCGACAGCCGCACCGCGTGCGACGTCGGCAACACGGCGGCGACGTAGCCTTCGTCGTCCTCGAGCAGCACGGTTTTCGCGAGGCGATCGCCGGGGATATGCGCGGCGGCGGCCGTCTCCATGCTGGTATGGCTATACGGGTGGTACACGACTTCGTACCGCGATGACTTCTGGCGCAGGCAATCCTGCAGGGTGGCTGATACAGGCATGGCACACCTCTCTGGACGAATCGGACGAACGAAGTTCGCTCCGGGTTTGTTCAGCATAGGTCGCATTGCGGCCAATGGAAACGCCCTCGCACGGCGCCCGCACCGACGCTCGCCCCGGCTTCGGCCCCCTTTTTCCGGCGCGCGCAATCCGGGCCCGGAATCCGCATGGAACATGTCTGCCTGCCCCCGCCTTTCCTGAAGACACAACGAGACGCAACGGGCGGTAACGGTTCTCGTACGAGGACCCCACCACATGTGACGGCGGATCCGCGCCAGACCGTTAGTTGCATTTTAAGGAAGAACGTCGAGACCTGAAAACCGTCGTCATCGGCCGCCGGGGATCGGCCGGCCACGCACCCACGAGGCCGCCGCAAACCGCGCCGACAAAGACGGAACCTCGCCCTATACTGAGCCAACACCCGCCATCCCGCGGCGGCCGATTCCGGGAGCGACCATGCACTACCAGCTGATCTACGAACTCGTCGACGATTACCTGTCCCGGCGCGAACAGTACCGCGCCGAGCATCTCGCACTCGCGCGGGCGGCAACCGAACGCGGCGAACTCGTGCTCGCGGGCGCGTTGCAGGATCCGGCCGACCAGGCCGTGCTCGTGTTCGAAGGCGATTCGCCAGAAGCCGCCGAATCGTTCGCGCGCGCCGATCCCTACGTGCAGAACGGCCTCGTCAAGTCCTGGCGCGTCCGTCCGTGGCGCGTCGTGGTCGGCAAGCACGCCCCGCGCTGACGGTGCACGGGGCCACGGCTACAGCCACCCCGCCCGCTTGAAGCGCCACCACAACGCGAGATCGGCTACGACCATCACGGCGATGCAGCCGTAGAAGCCGTACTTGAGGTGCAGTTCGGGCATGTTCGCGAAGTTCATCCCGTAGATGCCGGCGATCATCGTCGGTATCGCGAACAGCGCGGCGAACGAGCCGAGCCGCTTGGTCACCTCGTTCTCCGCGAGCGAGATCATCCCGAGATTGACCTGGATCGCGGTCACGACCATCTCGCGCCGCCCTTCGATCGTCTTCACGATCCGCTGCAGGTGGTCGTACACGTCGCGGAAGTAATGCTCCATCCCGCTGCAGACCTGCGGAATGCGTCCGCCGGTGAGCTTCGCGAGCGGCTCGATCAGCGGCGCCGTGTGCTGGTGCAGCATCACGAGCCGGCGTTTCAGCGAATAGAGATCCTCGATGATCGCGCGCGACGACGCGGGCGTGGCCTTGGTGAAGATGCGGTCCTCGAGTTCCTCGAGCTCGTTGCCGAGCGTCTCGAGGATCGGGAAATAGCGGTCGACGACCTGGTCCATCAACGCATAGAACACGAATGCCGACCCTTCCTGCAGCAGATGCGGCTCGCGCTCGCAGCGCTTGCGCACAGCGCGGAAGTCCTGTTCGGTATGGTTGCGGATCGACAGCACGTAGTTCGGGCCGACGAACACGTTCAGCTCGCCGACATTGAATTCACCGTCGTGGTCGAGCTCGACCGTGTGCAGCACCGCGAACAGCGAATCGCCGTACTCCTCGATCTTCGGCCGCTGATGCCCCTTGCGAGCATCCTCGAGCGCGAGCTCGTGCAGCCCGAATTCCTCGCCCATCAGGTCGATCTCGTCCGGCGTCGGATCCTTCAGCGCGACCCATACGAAACACTCGGGTTTCGACACGTATTCGCTGATGGCGTCGATATCGATATCGGCCAGCTTGCGGCCGTCCTGGTATGCAGCACAGTTGATCAGCATGATGTCCGTCATATTGCCGTTATCGCACCAGTTTACCGGTTTGCCGCACGGGCGGCCCGGCTTGCGCGGCACGCCGATATTGGTCATGATCGGATTGCGTGCGCCGCGGCTCGCGCACGGCATCGCTTCGACAAGTGCACGGCACGGCCGTGCCGCCCAACCTTCAAGGAGACAGACCCATGTGGTATTTCTCGTGGATACTCGGCATCGGCGTGGCGCTCGGCTTCGGCATCATCAACGCGATGTGGCTTGAGGCGGAAGTGTTCTCGCGCGACGGCAAGCGCACCGCCGCACCACGCGCGGATTCGGGGAGCCGGTATTCGTGACACACCTGGTGTTCTTCTGCGGTCATGCCGGCACCGGCAAGACCACGCTCGCGAAGCGGCTGATCGGGCCGCTGATGCGCGCGACCGGCGAAGCCTTCTGCCTGCTCGACAAGGACACGCTCTACGGCCGCTACAGCTCGGCCGCGATGGGCGCCCTCACCTCCGATCCGAACGACCGCGACAGCCCGCTCTACCTGAAGCATCTGCGCGATCCCGAATACCAGGGCCTGCTCGACACGGCCCGCGAGAACCTCGCGCTCGGCATCGGCGCGCTCGTGGTCGGCCCGCTGTCGCGCGAAGTGCGTGACCGGCGCATCCTCGACCGCACGTGGCTCGGCATCGGGCCGGACGTCGCGCTGACGGTCGTGTGGGTCCATACCTCGGAAGACGTCGCGCACCAGCGGATCGTCGCGCGCGGCAATCCGAACGACGCGTACAAGCTCGCGCACTGGGACGAATACCGGCAACGCCGCTTCGTGCCAACCGGCCACGAATGCGACGGCATCGTGATGTTCGACAACACCGCACCGTCCGACGCGGACATCGATGCGCTGCTGTACCGCATCGTGCCGCCCCCGCCGGCGGCAACGATCGTCCCGCCGCTGCCCGCCTGAGCGGCGCGCACCGCCCTGCTCTTCGTCGCTTCACCATGTCGCATGAAGGCATCGCGACGCAACGTGTCGATTCGGCCGACGCCAATGCGATCCGTAAAGCCGTGACGGGCTTCGACGCGCTCGTCAAAAAAAACGCCGGAAGCGCTGTTGCGCTCCCGGCGTCGCACGGCCCTCGTGCCTGGGACCGATCGTCAGGCGACTTCGTGCACGCGCTCCATCGTGCCGCCTTCGTACAGCTTGCCGAAGCGGTTCGCGAGGAACGCCTTCAGCGACACCTTTTCCTGCGGGATGAAACCGCTTTGCGGCAGCTTCTTTTCGCGGAACAGATCCAGCACCGCGCACATCGCGCCGGCCGTCGTGATCTGGATGGCGCTCATGTGCATCCCGCACACGTCCTTCGCGAAGATCTTGCGGGTGAACACGTCCTGCACGAGCTGGCCGTCCTTCACGCCCGTCACCGTGACGAACACGAGCACGACGTCCTGCTTCGTCGACGGCACCGCGCGGCGCATGATCGACTTCAGCGTGTCGCGGTCGCTCGACAGGCGCAGGTCCTCGAGCAGGAACTGCACGAGTTCGCGGTGGCCCGGATAGCGCACCGACTTGTAGTCGAGCGTCTCGACCTTGCCCGACAGCGTCTCGCACAGCGTGCCTAGGCCGCCCGACGTGTTGAAGGCTTCGTATTCGGTGCCGTCGAGCGAGAAATGCTCGAGGCCTTCGAGCGGCTGCACCCACTGCTTGCGACCGTCGCGGATCGCTTCGCACGGCTGGCAGTATTCGTTGATCAGGCCGTCGACGCTCCACGTCAGGTTGTACTTCAGCGCGTTGGTCGGATACTCGGGCAGCGCGCCGACGCGCATCTTCACGTCGCGCACTTCGCTGAAGCCGTTCACGAGCTCGTGCGCGGCGATGCCGATGAAGCCCGGTGCGAGGCCGCACTGCGGCATGAACGCGCGGTCCGAACCGTCGGCCAGTTCGCGGATCGCGTGGGTCGCACGCACGTCTTCGGTCAGGTCGAAGTAATGGACGCCGGCCGCCTTCGCCGCCGCGGCGACGTTGACCGCCAGGTAGTACGGCAGCGCGTTGACGAGCGCATCGAAGCCCTTCACGGCTTCACGGATCGCATTGGCGTCGGCCGAATCGACACGTTGCGTCGCGATGCCTTCACGCGACAGCTTGGCGAGCGCATCAGCGTCACGGTCGAACGCGACGACTTCGTAGTCGCCCGTTTCACGCAGCATGTGAGCAATGGTGTGGCCGATCAGACCTGCGCCGACGATGGCGATTTTCATGCGCTTATCTCCTGATGATGGGTTTGGTGTTGGTGTACGGCGTCGAGCCATGAACACAGTTTACGGACGTGCAAAATCAGTTCCAAGACGAAGAATGATGCGAAACGACCGATACTTTCGACGAAATGACTACGTATTTCGTCACAACGACCAAATCATCTAAAAAACGCGTATACGACTGCCGCAGGCGGGCCGCGGTCGACGCGTGTGGACGCATGGGGACGGACAGGAAGGAACACGCAAGGCGGGACATGGCAGGCAAATGAATCGTTGTGCGCGCCCGGGCACGCATTCGACACAACGACGCGCGCGTGCAGACGCGCGAGGCAACGCCCCGCCGCGAGCGCAGGCGGCGGGCATCAACGCATCAAGGGAAGGGAAAGGAGGAAAAAACCTGCGCGACGCATCGAATCGCGCCGCGGCGTCACACGCGACACCGCATGCGACGCGTCATCCGCCGATCGTGCCGCGATCGATCTTGCGCGACAGAATGATCGACGTCGTCGTGCGCTCGACGCCTTCGAGCGTGCCGATCTGGTCGAGCAGGTCGTTGAGCCGTTCCGGCGAATCGGCACGCAACCACGCGACATAGTCGTATTCGCCGCTCACCGCGCACAGCAGCTGCACCTCGGGCATCCGGTCGAGCTTGCGCAGCACGTCCTTGCCGAACTTCGGCGTGAGAATGATGCCGACGTACGCGTAAATGCTCGCGTCGAGCACGTCTTGACCGAGCCGCACGCTGTAACCGGCGATCACGTTGGTACGCTCGAGCCGCGCGATGCGCGCGACGACCGTCGTGCGGGCAACGTCGAGCTGTCGCGCGAGATCCGCGACGCTTGCGCGCGCATCCGCTTGCAGCAGCGCGACGAGTTGCCGGTCGAGGTCGTCGAGTTGGTCGAGGCGAGGAGGACGCATGAGGCTGGGCCGGCGTGCAACGCGCCGGCGAAATGGAACGTGACGCGATGATAGCGCCGAACGCCGGTGCGCCCAAACGGCATCGCACGCGGTCACGGGCTCACGCGTTCGCATCGCCCCGCCTCGTTCGCGCGCGGCGCCCGACGCGCCGATCGAACACCCTCGATCGTCGGCCTTCGCCATGCCCCTTTCAATTTCGATTCGTATCGGATGTAAGCAAGTGTCGCTTTCGCTGCTGCACTGCACGCAACGTGCTACTAATAAGGTGCGACGCGAGATGCGCGCTCGCGGCACTGCCCGCCGCGCCCGCTCGCACGACACCACCCCGGAGAGCCAACCATGAAGAAAATCTCGCTCACCCTCGCTACGCTCGCCGTTGCGGCCAGCGCATTCGCGCAAACCCCGCCGCAACCGCAAACGCCCGCTCCGGCACCGGCAACGGCGTCGTCGGCCCCGAGCGCCGAACAGCGTGCCGCGCGCCACGAAGCGCGCATCGAGCAGCGCATCAAGTACCTGCACGACCAGTTGAAGATCACGTCGGCGCAGGAACCGCAATGGAAGACGTTCGCCGAAACGATGCGCGAGAACGGCGACACGATGGGCCGCCTCTATCGCGCCCGGATGGAAAGCCACGACGTGTCCGCGGTCGACGACATGAAGCAGTACGCGGAACTCGCGCAGGCGAACGCGGACGGCGCGAAAAAGCTCGCCGACGCATTCGCGCCGCTCTACGAGCGCTTCCCGGCCGACCAGAAGGCGCTCGCCGACACGACGTTCCGCAGCTGGCTGCACCATGGCGGCGAACACCGTGGCAAGGGCAAGGCCGCGAGCAAGGAAGGCAAGGCAGCAGCCGCGCCGGCCGCCAGCGCGCCCGCGCAACCCTGACGTCCGCCCCGCCGGCGCCGCGCTGCCCGTGCGGGCCGAACGGTGCCGCGCATCCCGCGGGAATCCGGCGCGTCACACGGCGCGCCGGATTCGGGATAAGCTCCCGGCTTTTCCCGCACTTCCCCCCTGCCATGCTCGAACTCAAGCACCTCGATCTGCGTACCGACCCGCAGGCCCGTCGCGTCGTGAAGGATGAAACCGTCACGGTCGCATTCGCGGATGCCGACGGCGAACTGATGAGCCTCGAAGGCCCGAACCGCTATGTCGCGGGCGACGCGCTGATCACCGGCTCGACCGGCGACCGCTGGGTCGTGTCGCGCGCGCGCTTCGACGCGAAGTACCTGCCCGCCGATCCGGCGCTCGCGCACGGCGCGCCGGGCGCCTACCGGAACCGGCCGGCCGTCGTGCTCGCCCGCCGCATGGACGAGCCATTCACGATCGCCCGCTCGGAAAACGGCGACACGCTGCGCGGCATCGCCGGCGACTGGGTCATGCAATATGCACCCGGCGACTATGGCGTCGTGCAGGCGCAGCGCTTCGCGCAGGTTTATCGCGACGCGTAAGCGCGCGTCGCGTGACACGCGCCGCGCCGGCATCGTGCCGGCGCGCGCCGGCGTCGCCGCTCACGCAAAGTCTTCGTCGAGTTCGAGTTCCGCGGTGCGCTCGACGGCTTCACCCGCCGCGTGCCGCTCCTCGAGCGAGCCCAGCATCGCTTCCGTGTAGGCATGCAGCACCGCATGGCTGCGGGCGCGCTGCATCGGCCTGAGCGCCAGATAGCGCGCCAGCGCGGCCGGCACGATGCGGATATCGAGCGTCATCCGTTTCGGCGTCGAACCGAAACGCATCGCGAGCCACTGCACGGACAGGAAGCGCCCGCGTTCGTCGCTGCTTTCGGCAAAACGCGTCTGCTCCGGAAAGAGATCGCAGATCACGCGCGCGAGCGCGTCGAATTCGGCGCTTGCGCATTCGATCAGATAGTCGTCCATTCCGCCTCTCCCGTCAGGCCGCCGCACGCGGCGACCGGCACGTCTTCACCAGCACGGCGACCAGGATCGCGGCCAGCACGAAATACACGGCCTCGAGCGATCCGGCCGGCAGCACGCGCACCTGGTACAGCAACGCCGGTGCGGCCGCCAGCGCATGCAGCACGATCGCGAGCGGCAGTACGCCCGCGCGGCCGGCACGCACGCCGCGCCAGACCAGCACCGACAGCGCGAGCTGCACCGCGAACGCCGCGCAGCGCTCGATCAGCAACAGCAGGATCGACTGTGCCGACAGCGTCGCCAGCATCACGTGCAGCCGCACGACGGTATCGCCCGGCAGGTCCGCGAGCTGCGTCTCGAGCTGCCCGCGGCTCGCGAGCCACGCGAGATACGACCACTGGCCCCAGACGAGCACGCCGACGAACCAGGCTTCGGCACCGGCATGGCCGATCCCGTAGCCGATGCCGCGCCCGTCGCCGGCCGACGCGCCGTAGCGGCGGTTCAGGAACCGGAACCCGAGATAACGGCCGACTTCCTCGAACACGGCGGTCGCGAGCGCGCTGTACGCGACGAATGCGAGCGGCTGCGTGAGCCAGCCTCCGGCGGGCGTCTGGCTCAGCACGAGGCCATGGAATGCGCGTTCGACGATCATCGCGAACAGCGTGAAGACGGCGACGCCGACGATCGTGTCGCGGCGGTCGAGCGCAAGCGGCTTGCGCAGGGTACGGAAGAGAACGAACGGCAGTAGCGCGATGATCAGCGTGGCGGCGATCAGCACCGCCAGCGTGACGGGAGCGACAGTCATGAATTTCCTTGTTCGGGGCAGCGCACCTGACGCGCCGCGTGCCCCGCATGATACTCAGCTTGCGGTCGACGCGCGCGCAATCAGCTCGCCCGGCAGCATCGCGACGCGCACGTCGCCGACCGCGCCGTCGATGCGCTCGTGCACGAATTCGACGGCCTTGTAGCCGATCTCGTAGGTCGGCTGACGGATCGTCGTGATGCCGATCAGCTCGGCCCACTCCGGATCGTCGATCGACAGCAGCGCGGCCTTTTCCTGCCATGCGGCGCCGAAGCGGGCGCGCAGGTGGCGCGCGATCGCGAGCGCGACCGGCGCGTTCGCGGCGAACAGCGCCGCCCGCACGCCGCGCTGCGTGGCCGCGTCGACGCGCGCGTCGAGGTCGGCGAGCGCCACGGCGGCCGCGGCCGGCTCGTTCAGGTCGAGCACGACCGTCGGCGGCACCGGCAGCCCGCGCGCGTCGAGCGCCGCGCGGAACGCGGCCTCGCGCAGGCGCCGCGAGCTGACGCGCTCGAACGGCTGCACGACGAAATGAATCGCATCGAAGCCGCGCGCGATCAGGTGCGCGAGCGCCGTCTCGATCGCATCGGTGTTGTCGAGCCCGATCAGGTCCGCCTCGAAGCCCTCGACCGTGCGGTCGACGAGCACGGCCGGGATGCCGCCGCCGCGCAGCGGGCGCAGCACGTCTTCCTCGGCGCCGAGCGCGTTGACGATCAGCCCTTCGACCCGGTAGGTCGTGAGCAGCTGCAGGAAGCGCCGCTCCATCTCGACTTCATTCGCCGCGTGGCAGATGAGCGGCATGTAGCCGAGCGCGTGGCACGCGGCCTCGACGCCCAGCAGCACTTCGACGGTATAGGGATTGGTCAGGTCGGCCGCGAGCATGCCGAGCAGCCGGTTGCGGCCGCGCTTCAGCCCGCGCGCCATCTGGTTCGGCCGGTAGTTCAGGCGCGCGATCGCCGTCTCGATCCGCTGGCGCAGATCGGCGGACAGCACGTGCGTCTCGCCGTTCAGATAGCGCGAAACGCTGGTCTTGCCCGTGCCGGCTTCGCGTGCGACGTCGCTGATCGTCGCCGGACGCTGCGTGGAAGGTTGCGAATCGCTCAAGTCGTGCCTCGCGACGTACGATCCGCGCCGCTTCGTGTGCGGACGGACCTTTGTTGTTGGATACGAACGCCCCCCGGCGCACGCCGCCGCTCCCCTGCTTCGCGGGCGATCGAAACCGGCGCCTTCGCGCCCGCTCCGCTCGCCCGACACGCACGGCGATCGGCCGCACCGGGCTGGCACGGATGTCCGTCGCCGGACGCCGCCGGCCGCGTGGCCGGGTCGTCGATGCGCGACGAGCGGGCGATCATAACGCAGCCTGCCCTCCCGCACCAAGACCATCGACTCTAACTGCGGCGGCGGCCCGCCGGTCGGCCGCCGCCGCTCAGACGCGCGCGAGCGCGTCCGGATTGACGAGATTCGTGCGCAGCGTGCCGGCCAGCGCGCCGACCAGGTTTTCCGCGGCGCAGCGCGCCATCGCATGGCGCGTCTCGTGCGTCGCCGAGCCGATATGCGGCAGCGCGACGACGTTGCTCATCCGCAGCAGCGGCGAGTCCGCCGCCAGCGGCTCCTTCTCGAACACGTCGAGCCCCGCGCCGCGGATCGTGCCCGCCCGCAGCGCGTCGATCAGCGCGGCCTCGTCGACCACCGGCCCGCGCGACGCGTTGATCAGGATCGCGCCGCGCTTCATCTTCGCGAATTCGGCCGCGCCGATCAGGTGATGCGTTTGCGGCGACAGCGGCACCTGCAGGCACACGAAGTCCGACTGCGCGAGCAGCTCGTCGAGCGTCACGCGGCGGGCGCCGTACTGCGTCTCGGCTTCGGCGTGCGCGGCACGGTTCGTGTACAGCACCTGCATCCGGAAGCCGAGCGCCGCGCGGCGCGCGACCGCGCCGCCGATCCGCCCGAGCCCGACGATGCCGAGCGTCTTGCCCTGCACGTCGGTGCCGTACAGATCGGGGCCGATGCTGCGCTGCCAGTGGCCGGCCTTCACCCACTCCGCCAGTTCGACCACCCGCCGCGCGGACGCGAGGATCAACGAGAACACGGTATCGGCGGTCGATTCGGTCAGCACGTCGGGCGTATGCGCGAGCACGATCCCGCGCCGCGTGAGATCCGCGACGTCGAAGTTGTCGTAGCCGACCGAGATCGTCGACCAGGCCTTCAGCCGCGGCGCGCGATCGAGCATCTGCGGCGTGACCTTCAGGCTCGCGCCGATCGCGCCGTCCGCGTCGCCGAGGGCGTCGGCGAGCGCGTCGGCGCCGTCGGCCTGCACGAGCTCCGCATGCTCGCGCAGGTACGCGAGCACGTCATCGGGCAGCGGCTTGTACGCGACGATACGAGGCTTCATCGTTTTCATTTTCCTTGCAGCGGCGTCGCGAGCGGGTGCGCATCGCGCGCCTGGGGTTTGACGGACAGCGTGAGGATCACCGCGGCGACGAGCGCGACGCTCATGAACGCATACGATGCGACGGGCGACCCGGTCGCCCCGTTCAGGTAGCCGACGAAATACGAGCCGACGAACGAGCCGAGCGCGCCCATGCTGTTGATCAGCGCCATCGCGCCGCCGGCGACGTTCCTCGGCAGCAGTTCCGGCACGATCGCGAAGAACGGGCCGTACGGCGCGTACATCGCGGCGCCCGCGACGACCAGCAGCGCATACGAGATCCAGAAATGCGACGAGCCGAGCGCATACGACGCGGCGAACGCGGCCGCGCCGACCAGCAGGAACGGCCACACGAAGCCACGGCGCGAGCCGACCTTGTCGGACGCCCACGACGCGACCAGCATCGCGATCGTCGCCGCGAGGTACGGCAGCGCCGACAGCCAGCCGGTCGCGACCATCCCGAGCTCGGAGCCGTTCTTGACAATCGACGGCAGCCACAGCACGAAGCCGTACACGCCGATGCTCCAGCAGAAGTACTGCGCGCACAGCTTGATCACGGCCGGCGAGCGGAACGCCTCGCCGTAGTTGCGCACGGGCTTGATCGCCGCCTGTTCGGCCGCGAGCGCGGCGTCGAGGTCGCGCTTTTCCTGCGCGGTGAGCCACGGCGAATCGGCCGGCTTGTCCTGCACGAGGAACCACCAGCATACGGCCCAGATGATGGCCGGCACGCCTTCGGCGATGAACATGTGGCGCCAGCCGAATTCGTGCACGAGATAGCCCGACACGATCGACATCCACAGCACCGTGACCGGGTTGCCGAGGATCAGGAACGTGTTCGCGCGCGAGCGCTCGTTCTTCGTGAACCAGTTGCTGATGTAGATCAGCATCGCGGGCATCACCGCCGCCTCGACCACGCCGAGCACGAAGCGGATCGCCATCAGCGACGGAATGTTGGTGACCACCCCCGTGAGCGCCGCGCACGCGCCCCACAGCACGAGGCTGGCGAACACGAGCTTCTTGACGCTGCGGCGCTCCGCATAGATCGCGCCGGGAATCTGGAAGAAGAAGTAGCCGAGGAAGAACAGCGCGCCGATCAGCGACGACAGGCCCTTGCTGATCCCGAGGTCCTGGTTGATGCCGGCGGCTGCAGCGAACCCGTAGTTCGCGCGGTCGAGGTAAGCGAGGCTGTAGGTGATGAACACGATCGGCATGATCGTCCACCAGCGTCGTGCTGCGAGATTGGCTGCCATCAGAGTGTCTCCTTGGGTGATCGGAGTGGGCGGGTCAAACGCCCGGCTCCGCTCCCGTCCTTTCGGGAATCGACCGGCGTCGGCGCGATGGCGCCTGCTCCGGCCTCATGCAAAACCGTGCACGAAGCACGAGTTGGGTCCGCGGATTGTGCCGTGTCCGGCCTCTCATTGCGCGGTGACGGTTTCCTCTAGGCGATCGGCGCGATTGCTGACGTTTTCGAGCCGATCGAGCGCCGCGCGGGTCGGCAAGCCTTCCGAATCGCCGATCATCTGGATCGCGAGCGCCCCGATGCGATTGCCGCGCGCGACCGCCTGCTCGACGGAGCGGCCTTCCAGCAGCGCGCTGACCACGCCGACCGCGAAGCCGTCGCCGGCGCCGACCGTGTCGACCACGTTCGCGACACGCTCGCCCGCCACCGTGCCCGCGCGGCCGTCGGCCGTGCGGAAGTACGCACCGTCGGCGCCCAGCTTGATCACCACGCCGCGCGCGCCTTGTGCCAGGTAGAAGCCCGCGATGTCGGCCGGCGTGTCGTGCCCGGTGAGCTGCTGCCCTTCGGCAAGGCCGGGCAGCACCCAGTCGGCGAGCGACGCGAGCGCGTTCAGCGTCTTCGCCATCACGTCGGCGGACGGCCACAGCGTCGGGCGCAGGTTCGGATCGAACGAGATCGTCTTGCCGGCCGCACGCATTTCGCGCGCGAGCCGGAACGCAAGCTCGCACGACGTCGCGGAGATCGCGGGTGCGACGCCCGTCAAATGCAGGTGCCGTGCGCCGAGCACGTAGTCGGCCACGTAGTCGTCGCACGACAGGTGGCTCGCGGCCGAGCCCTTGCGGAAATATTCGACGGTCGGGTCGCTGCCGTCGTCGTTGCGCGACTTCAGCTGGAAGCCGGTCGGATAGCGCGGATCGACGGTCACGCACGACGCGTCGATGCCTTCGCGCGCGAGCGTGTCGAGCACGTAGCCGCCGAACGAATCGCGGCCCACCCGGCTCATCCAGCCGACCCGGAAGCCGAGCCGCGACAGGCCGATCGCGACGTTCAGGTCCGCGCCCGCGATCCGTTTCGTGAATTGCGCGGCGTGCGCGAGGTGGCCGGGCTCGGCGGCGACGAACATCGCCATCGCCTCGCCGTAGGTCACGACATCGAGTGCTGCCTTCATGAGTGCATTCCTCCGTATCCTTCGGGCGTCACGCGGCGGCGAGCCACGCGACGCGCCGGCCGGCATCGCCCGCCAGGTCGGCCGCATCGAACGGGAATTCGATGCCGCGCGGCGCCGCTTGCGGCAGGACCGCGAGCACGCCCGTGACGAGCGGGTCGCCCGGCGCCGGCGCCACCGCGAAACGGCGCGCGCCCTCGCCAGCGACTGCCTTGCAATGAATGTATTCCACATGCGGCGCGAGTGCGTGCGCGCATGCGAGCGGCGCCTCGCCCGGCCACTGCCAGTTGCCGATGTCGAACGTCATGCCGAGCGCATCGAGCGCGCCCGCCTCGGCCAGCGCCGCGAACAGCCCGCTGAATTGCGCGAGCGCGCCGCCCATCGGTAGCTGGCCGTTCTCGACCACCACGCGGGCACGCGCGCCGCGCGACAGCGCGACGATCTCGGCCGCGTGCGCGTTGCCGGCGAAGCCGCCGAGCTGGAACTTGACGAAGCGCGCGCCGAGCGCGTCGGCTTCGACGAGCGTGTCGCGCAGCGCGTCGGTATCGAGCGCGCCGGTTTCCGTGTACAGCGTGGCCGGCGTCGAATAGACCGACCACAGCCCTTGCGCGGCGAGTGCCGTGCCGAGTTCGGCCAGCGCGCCGGGCGCCGCGTCGTCGTCCGATGCGAACAGTTCGCGCCGCACCTCGAAGCCGGTCGCACCGGATGCCGCCGCGGTCGCGATGAATGCACGGTGGCCCTCCTGACGCACGCGGTCCATCCCGAATGCGCTCGCCACGATCACGATGTCTGCCATGTCTGCCCTTTTTTCTCCGGAATGGAACCGGTTCCATTTGCTTGAGACGGATGGTGCGCTTCACCCCGGGCGCACGCCATAGAGGAAATCCCTAAGGACGGCCGCCGCACGAGCGTGGGCAAGCGCATGTGCAGCCGGCGTTGCCGGGCCGGCTTCGGGCGCCTATCCGGCATCGTGCGCCAGGCTCGTTTCGAGGAACTGGGCGGCCACGCGCGACGGCGCCGCGCCGTGCGGCACCAGGATCGAGAAATGACGCGTGAGCGGCGCGGGGGCGAGCGAGCGCGGCACGAGCACCGCATCCTCGTGACGCAGCGACATCGCGGACACGAAGCCGACGCCCATCCCCGCGCGCACGGCCTCCTTCACGGCCTCGACACCGGCGATCTCGAATGCGACACGCATCGGCGCGCCGCCGTGCGCGAACGCGCGTTCCACGAGCTGCCGCACGCCGGAGCCCTCCTCGCGCAGCACGAGCGGATGCGCGGCGAGTGCCTCGAGCGTGACGCCGGCTGCGTACTCGGGCGCGGCGAGCGCATGCCCGGCCGGCACGACCGCGACGATCTCGTCCTCGTGCCATGCATGCACGGCGGTGCCGGGCGGCAGCGCCTCGCCGGGCGGCCCTTCGATCATCGCAATGTCGAGCGATGCCAGCGCGGCGACCACGTCGGCCGTGTTGCCGCTCATCGTGTGGATCGCCACCCGCGGCACACGCGGCTGGAACGCCGCGATCAGGTAAGGCAGCAGGTAGCTGGCCGGCGTCGTGCTCGCGCCGATCCGCAGCGTGCCGGCGTCGAGCCCGCGCACCGCGTCGCGAAACGCGCGCGCCTGCGCGAACGTGTCGCGCTGGGCCTTCGCGTACTGCGCGAGCTGCTCGCCGACCGGTGTCAGGCGGATGCCGCGGCCGTCACGCTGGTACAGCGGCTCGCCGAACTCGTCCTGCAGCAGCCGCAGCTGGCCCGACACGGCCGGCTGCGACAGATGCAGCGCCACGGCAGCGCGGCTGATGTTCAGATGTTCGGCGACGGCCGCGAACGTTATCAGTTGATCCGGGGTCATGTGGATGAATTATCGGCTTTCCGGATAGTTTACGTCACAAATCACAATTTTTCATATCGATATAACAAAATTAGGATTAGGCCATCGCAACCTGTTTCATCACGGTGCCCCATGTCCACTGCTCCGACTCCCCATCTAAGCCACGCCGCGCCGTCGCTGCGCGGCCAGTTGAACGGCGTGCTGTTCGTCGCGCTGTTCGCCGCCGCCGTCACCAGCCTGTCCGAACTGCCCGCGATCGCCGGGCTCGGCCTGTCGCCGCTGATCGTCGGCATCGTCGCCGGTGCGCTGTACGGCAACGCGCTGCGCGACGGCATGCCCGCGAGCTGGGCGGCCGGCGTCAACTTTTCCGCGCGCAAGCTGCTGCGCATCGCGGTCGCGTTCTTTGGCCTGCGCGTGAGCCTGCAGGAAATCGCGCAGGTCGGCCTGCCGGGCCTGACGGTGTCGGTGCTGATCGTCGTCGGCACGCTTGCGATCGGCACCTGGGTCGGCATGAAGGTGATGAAGCTCGATCGCGACGCGGCGCTCCTGACCGCCGCCGGCAGTGCGATCTGCGGTGCGGCCGCCGTGCTCGCGTTCGAGTCGACGCTGCAGTCGAAGCCGCACCAGAGCGCGATGGCCGTGGGCAGCGTGGTGCTGTTCGGCACGCTGTCGATGTTCCTGTACCCGTTCGCGTATCACGCCGGCCTGCTCAACCTCGATCCGACCGGCCTCGGCCTGTTCTTCGGCGGCACGATCCACGAGGTCGCGCAGGTGGTCGGCGCGGCGAGCGACATCAGTCCGGAGGTCACGCACGTCGCGACCATCGTGAAGATGACCCGCGTGATGCTTCTGGTGCCGGTGCTGCTCACGCTCGGCTGGTGGCTCGCCCGCTCCGCGCGCTCGGCCGATGCGACCGCTGAAGGCGCGCAAGGCAAGCGCAAGGTGGCGGTGCCGTGGTTCGCGCTCGGCTTCCTCGGCTTCGTGATCGTCAATTCGCTGAACGTGCTGCCCGCCGACGTCACGCACACGCTGAACCTGCTCGATACCTTCGCGCTGACGATGGCGATGACCGCGCTCGGCATCGAGACCCGCGTATCCCAGATCCGCGAGGCCGGCCCGCGCGCGCTGACCACCGGCCTGATCCTGTACGTGTGGCTGATCGCCGGCGGCTACGCGATCACCTGGGCGGTACAGCACTGGCTTGGCTGAGCCGCGCAGCCACGCCGCGACACGCGCCGCGCCCGACGGGAAGGTCCCGTGGGCGCGGCGCAGTGCTATGCTTCGCGTCGTTTTCCTTCGTCCTCTTCATCACCCTCTTTCAGCCGTGCTCTCGTTCCTGCTGAAGCTGCGCACTCGCGCCCAGACGCTGTTCCGCCTGTCGGACGCCCATACAATGCTGATCTGGTCGGCCGTCGTCGGCGTCGGCGGCGCCTTCGCCACCATGGCGTTCCGCGAAGGCATCGACCTGATGCAGCAGCTGATCTCCGGGCACAGCGGCAGCTTCGTGCAGATGGCGAAAAGCCTGCCGTGGTACGTGCGCTTCTGGATGCCGGCCGCGGGCGGCTTCCTCGCCGGCTGCGTGCTGTTGCTCGCGACGCGCGGCGACAGGAAATCCGGCAACACCGACTACATGGAAGCCGTCGCGCTCGGCGACGGCGTCGTGCCGGTACGGCAGAGCCTGTGGCGCAGCGTGTCGTCGCTGCTGACGATCGGCAGCGGCGGCTCGATCGGCCGCGAAGGCCCGATGGTGCAGCTCGCGGCGCTCGCCGCGTCGCTGGTCGGCCGCTTCGTGCACTTCGACCCGCCGCGCCTGCGCCTGCTCGTCGCGTGCGGCGCCGCGGCCGGGATCACGTCCGCGTACAACGCGCCGATCGCCGGCGCGTTCTTCGTCTCCGAAATCGTGCTCGGCACGATCGCGATGGAGAGCTTCGGGCCGATGGTCGTCGCGTCCGTCGTCGCGAACATCGTGATGCGGGAATTCGCCGGCTACCGGCCGCCGTACGAGATGCCGGTGTTCCCGGCCGTGACGGGCGCCGAAGTGCTGCTGTTCGTCGTGCTCGGCGCGCTGTGCGGCGTGCTCGCGCCGCAGTTCCTGCACCTGCTCGATGCGTCCAAGAACCAGTTCAAGCGGCTGCCCGTGCCGCTGCCGGTGCGGCTCGCGCTCGGCGGCCTCGTGGTCGGCGTGATCTCGGTGTGGATTCCGGACGTGTGGGGTAACGGCTACAGCGTCGTGAACCACATCCTGCATGCGCCGTGGACCTGGCAGGCGCTCGTCGCGGTACTGGTGTTCAAGGTGATCGCGACCGCCGCGACCGCAGGCTCCGGCGCGGTCGGCGGCGTGTTCACGCCGACGCTGTTCGTCGGCGCCGTGTTCGGTTCGCTGTTCGGGCTCGCGATGCACGCGCTGTGGCCCGGCCACACGTCCGCGTACTTCGCGTATGCGATGGTCGGGATGGGCGCGTTCCTGGCCGGCGCCACGCAGGCGCCGCTGATGGCGATCCTGATGATCTTCGAGATGACGCTGAGCTACCAGGTCGTGCTGCCGCTGCTGGTGTCGTGCGTGTTCGCGTATTTCGTCGCGCGCGCGACCGGCACGACGTCGATGTACGAGATCACGCTGCACCATCACCAGGACGCACAGGAACGGCTGCGGCTGCGCACCACCCAGATGCGCGAGCTGATCCAGCCCGCGCAGACGATCGTGCCGCTCACCGCGAGCGTCGCCGACATGACGCGCGTGTTTCTCGAATATCCGGTGAAGTATCTGTACGTGACCGACGACGCCGGGCGCTTCCGCGGCGCGGTCGCGCTGAAGGACATCACGTCCGACCTGCTCGACAAGCGCGACACGACCGACAAGACGGCCGCGCACTACACGCACACGCCGTTTCCGCTGCTCACGCCCGACATGCCGCTCGCGACCGCGCTCGAACGCTTCATGGCGTTCCAGGGCGAACGGCTGCCGGTGATCGAAAGCGAAGCCGAGCCGACGCTCGCGGGGGTCGTCTACAAGACGTCGCTGCTCGACGCGTACCGGCGGATGACCGGCGAGCGGTGACGGCGCCGGCCGGTCAACCGTCTGGCCGCCCGCATCGGCGCCCGGCCGTTCAGTCCGGCGCGCGCCCCAGCACGACCCGTGCGAAGAACCCCGCGAGCACCGATTCGGCCACGTCGGCCGACACGTGCTGCGGATCGGCCGTGTAATACGACTGCACGCCGTCGCACAGGCACATCAGGCCGAACGCGAGCGTCTCGGCCGGCAGCAGCAGCGGCGTGCCCGCGCGCTCGGCGAAGCGCTGGATGAATTCGGCCATCTGCAGCCGCTTGCCATGCAGGAACTGGTTGAAGCGCACGCGGAACTTCGCGTCACGCGCCGCCTGCAGCTTCGCCTCTCCCCACAGCAGCGAATATTCGTCGTCGCGAAACAGCGTCCGGTAGTACGCGAGCGCCATCGACTCCATCTGCTCGCGCGACCCGCCAATCTCGAAGATCGCCTCGAAATCGGCCCGCACCGAATCGTGGTCGCGCTCGAGCAATTCGAGCAGCAGTTCCGACTTGCTGCGGAAGTTCGAGTAGAACGCGCCGCGCGTGTAGCCGGCCGCAGCGGCGATGTCCTCGACGCTCGCCGCGACAAAGCCTTTCTTCATAAAGATCCGGTGCGCGGCAGTCAGCAGACGTTCGCGCGTCTGGTCCCTGCTCTGCTCGCGAGTTAAGCGCTGTGGTTTCATGGCGCGCAGTCTAGCACCAACTCCCTTTCAGATTCATCTTTGCACTCAGATACAGGTGTGTATTAGAATCCACCGCAGTTTCCGAACGACCTCGTTCGGCTGTGTTCGTGTGCGCCGGACTGGCGCCACTCGGGGCAGGCGCCTGCCGCGCTTGCCGGCCTCGTTCCGCTCTCACCTCATCTGGGGGTTTCGTGAATCGCTCCGGTTCCCGCGCCGTGCTGCTGGTCGGCACCGCGCTCGTCCTCGCCGCCTGTCATCCGAAGGAAGCCGCGCCGCCCGCGCCGCGCCCGGTCGTCGCGCTGCCCGCGCGCGCCGACGGCGCCGCGCCCGCCGCCACGCTGCCCGGCGAGATCCAGCCACGTTATGCGACACCGCTGTCGTTCCGCATCGCGGGCAAGATCGTCGAGCGCAAGGTGCGGCTCGGCGATACCGTCAAGGCCGGCCAGGTCGTCGCGCTGCTCGATCCGTCCGACGTCGAGAAGAACGCCGCGAGCGCGCAGGCGCAATTCGATGCCGCGTCGCACAGCCTCGCGTTCGCGAAGCAGCAGCGCGATCGCGATCGCGCGCAGGCGCGCGAAAACCTGATCGCAACGGCGCAGCTGGAGCAGACCGAGAACAGCTACACGTCCGCGCTCGCGCAGCGCGACCAGGCGCAGCAGCAGCTCGCGCTCGCGAAGAACCAGCTCCGCTATGCGACGCTCGTCGCCGATCACGCCGGCACCATCACCGCCGAGCAGGCCGACACCGGCCAGAACGTATCGGCCGGCCAGGCCGTCTACCAGCTCGCGTGGTCGGGCGACGTCGACGTCGTCAGCGACGTGCCCGAGGCCGCGCTCGCATCGCTCGCGCCCGGTCACGCGGCGAGCGTCACGCTGCCGTCGCTGCCGGGCCGCCGGTTCGCCGCGAAGGTGCGCGAAATCGCGCCGGCCGCCGATCCGCAAAGCCGCACCTGGCGTGTGAAGCTCACGCTCGCCGCGCCCGATCCGGCCGTGCGCCTCGGGATGACCGCGAATGTCGCGTTCGACGGCGCGCCGGTTGCCGGCAACGCGCCGAGCATCACGCTGCCCGCGACCGCGCTGTTCCACGACGGCCCGCATCCGGCCCTGTGGGTCGTGCGCGCGAAGGACGACACGCTCGAGCTGCGCCGCGTCGACGTCGCACGCTTCAACGAACGCACCGTCACCGTGTCGAGCGGGCTGCAGCCGGGCGAGCGCGTCGTGCTGCAAGGCGTGCATACGGTCAGCGCGGGCGAGAAGGTGCGGCCGGTCGCGCCGCTGCACGCGGAGGACTTCGCGTCATGAGCGGCCCCCGTGAAGAAGGCCGCTTCAACCTGTCGGCATGGGCGCTGCGCCACCAGGCGCTGGTCGTCTACCTGATCGCGCTCGCGACGCTCGCCGGCATCCTCGCGTACACGCGGCTCGCGCAATCCGAAGACCCGCCGTTCACGTTCCGCGTGATGGTGGTCCGCACGTTCTGGCCCGGCGCGAGCGCGCGGCAGGTGCAGGAACAGGTGACCGACCGGATCGGCCGCAAGCTGCAGGAAACGCCGGCCATCGACTTCCTGCGCAGCTATTCGCGGCCCGGCGAATCGCTGATCTTCTTCACGATGAAGGACTCGGCGCCCGTGAAGGACGTGCCCGAGACCTGGTACCAGATCCGCAAGAAGGTCGGCGACATCGGCCATACGCTGCCGCCCGGCGTGCAGGGCCCGTTCTTCAACGACGAGTTCGGCGACGTCTACACCAACATCTGGACGCTCGAAGGCGACGGCTTCACGCCCGCGCAGCTCCACGACTATGCGGACCAGCTGCGCACCGTGCTGCTGCGCGTGCCCGGCGTCGGCAAGGTCGACTATTTCGGCGATCCCGACCAGCGGATCTTCATCGAAGTGAACAATGCGCAGCTCACGCGCCTCGGCATCTCCCCTCAGCAACTCGGGCAGGCGATCAACGCGCAGAACGACATCTCGTCGGCCGGCGTGCTGACGACCACCGACGACCGCGTCTTCGTGCGGCCGAGCGGCCAGTTCGACAACGTCGCCACGATCGCCGACACGCTGATCCGCATCAACGGCCGCACGTTCCGGCTCGGCGATCTCGCCACCGTGAAGCGCGGCTACGACGATCCGGCCGTCACGCAGATGCGTGCGAACGGTCACGCCGTGCTCGGCATCGGCGTGACGATGCAGCCGGGCGGCGACGTGATCCGGCTCGGCAAGGCGCTCGACGCCGAATCGAAGGATCTGCAGGCGCGGCTGCCGGCCGGCCTCAAGCTGACGCTGGTGTCGAGCATGCCGCATGCGGTCGCGCATTCGGTCGACGACTTCCTCGAAGCCGTCGCCGAGGCGGTCGCGATCGTGCTGGTCGTGAGCCTCGTGTCGCTCGGCCTGCGCACCGGGATGGTCGTCGTGATCTCGATTCCGGTCGTGCTCGCCGTCACGGCCCTGTTCATGTACCTGTTCGACATCGGGCTGCACAAGGTGTCGCTCGGCACGCTCGTGCTCGCGCTCGGGCTGCTCGTCGACGACGCGATCATCGCGGTCGAGATGATGGCCGTGAAGCTCGAGCAGGGCTACAGCCGCGCGCGCGCCGCGGCGTTCGCGTACACCAGCACCGCATTCCCGATGCTGACGGGCACGCTCGTCACGGTGTCGGGCTTCCTGCCGATCGCGCTCGCGAAATCGAGTACCGGCGAGTACACGCGCTCGATCTTCGAAGTATCGGCGATCGCGCTGATCGCGTCGTGGTTCGCGGCCGTCGTGCTGATCCCGCTGCTGGGCTTCCACCTGCTGCCCGAACGCAAGAAGCACGCGCACGAAGCGCACCTGCCGGACGATCACGAGCACGACATCTACGACACGCGCTTCTACACGCGCTTGCGCGGCTGGATCGACTGGTGCATCGAGCGGCGCTTCGTCGTGCTGCTGATCACCGGCGCGCTGTTCGTCGTCGCGCTGCTGGGCTTCTCGCTCGTGCCGCAGCAGTTCTTCCCGAGCTCCGATCGCCCCGAGCTGCTGATCGACCTGCGCCTGCCCGAAGGCGCGTCGTTCGCGGCGACGCTGCGCGAAACCGAACGCCTCGAGAAGGTGCTCGACAAGCGGCCCGAGATCGACCATTCGGTGAACTTCGTCGGCAGCGGCGCGCCGCGCTTCTACCTGCCGCTCGACCAGCAGCTGCAGTTGCCGAACTTCGCGCAGTTCGTCGTCACCGCGAAATCCGTCGAGGACCGCGAGAAGCTCGCGGCCTGGCTCGAGACCACGCTGCGCGACCGCTTCCCGGCCGTGCGCTGGCGCCTGTCGCGGCTCGAGAACGGGCCGCCCGTCGGCTACCCCGTGCAGTTCCGCGTGAGCGGCGACGACATCGCGACGGTGCGCGCGATCGCCGAGAAGGTCGCGGCGACGATGCGCGGCGACGCCCGCACGGTGAACGTGCAGTTCGACTGGGACGAGCCGGCCGAACGCTCGGTGCGCTTCGAGCTCGACCAGAAGAAGGCGCGCGAGCTGAACGTCACGTCGCAGGACGTGTCGAGCTTCCTCGCGATGACGCTGTCCGGCACGACCGTCACGCAATACCGCGAACGCGACAAGCTGATCGCGGTCGACCTGCGTGCGCCGCGCGCCGATCGCGTCGATCCCGCGCAGCTCGCGGGCCTCGCGATGCCGACCCCGAACGGCCCCGTGCCGCTCGGTTCGCTCGGCCGCTTCACGCCGACGCTCGAATACGGCGTCGTGTGGGAACGCGACCGCCAGCCGACCATCACCGTGCAGTCCGATGTACGCGCCGGCGCACAGGGCATCGACGTCACGCACGCGATCGACGGCAAGCTGAATGCGTTGCGCGCGCAACTGCCGGTCGGCTACCAGATCAACATCGGCGGGTCGGTCGAGGAAAGCGCGAAGGCGCAGACGTCGATCAACGCGCAGATGCCGCTGATGGCGATCGCCGTGTTCACGCTGCTGATGATCCAGCTGCAGAGCTTCTCGCGCGTGCTGATGGTCGTGCTGACCGCCCCGCTCGGCCTGATCGGCGTGGTCGGCACGCTGCTGCTGTTCGGCCAGCCGTTCGGTTTCGTCGCGATGCTCGGCGTGATCGCGATGTTCGGGATCATCATGCGCAACTCGGTGATTCTCGTCGACCAGATCGAGCAGGACATCGCGGCCGGCCACGGACGCTTCGACGCGATCGTCGGCGCGACCGTGCGGCGCTTCCGCCCGATCACGCTGACGGCCGCGGCCGCCGTGCTCGCGCTGATCCCGCTGTTGCGCTCGAACTTCTTCGGGCCGATGGCGACCGCGCTGATGGGCGGCATCACGAGCGCGACCGTGCTGACGCTGTTCTACCTGCCCGCGCTGTACGCCGCGTGGTTCCGCGTGAAGCGCGACGAACGCGACCCGCGCGACGCCCCGCCGCACGACGGCGGCACGCCCGCCGCGCCGTCGGGAGCCTGACAATGGAACTGTCGATGAACCTGAAAACGAAGGCCGCGCGCGTGCTCGCGGCCGCGAGCCTCGCCGGCCCGCTCGCCGGCTGCGCATGGTTCGCGCCGAGCGGCGAGCCGCCCGCGATGCCGTCGCCCGCGCATTACGGCGCCGCGCCGCAAGTGCCGCAGACCGTCGCCGCGCAAGGCGTCGCGCAGCAGTTCGAGGTCGGCGCGCAGCCCGTGCCCGACTGGTGGACGCAGTACCGCTCGGATGCGCTGAACGCACTCGTCGACGAAGGGCTGCGCAACAGCCCGACGCTCAGCGCCGCCGCGCACTCGCTGGATGCCGCGCGCGAGCAGTTGCGCGGACAGATCGGCAGCTCGATGCTGCCGTCGATCGACGCCGGCGGCCAGGCCACGCGCCAGCGTGCGCTCGGCGTGCCGATCCCCGCGCTCGGCGCGCCGACGTTGCTGTACGACACATTCGTCGGGCAACTGCAGGCGAGCTATACGGTCGACCTATTCGGCGTATCGCGCTTCGCGAACCGGGCGCTTGCGAAACGGGTCGACGTCAGCGCGTTCCAGCTCGAATCGGCACGCCGGGCACTCGCCGCGAACATCGTCACCGCGTCGATCACGGTGTCGGTGCTCGACGCGCAGATCGCCACGACCGAACGGCTCGTCGCGCTCGCGAACGACCAGGCGCACGACGCGCAACGCCGCCACGCGCTCGGCTCGGCGTCGCGCAGCGACGCACTGAACGCGCAGCAAAGCGCGGACACCTTCGCCGCGAGCCTGCCCGCGCTGCGCCAGCAGCGCGACTCGGCGCGCCATGCGCTGGCCGTGCTGATCGGCCGCACGCCCGACCGGCCGCCCGCTGATCTCACGCTTGCCGACCTGCACCTGCCCGCGCAAGTGCCGGTGGTCGTGCCGTCGGACCTGCTGCAAAGCCGCCCCGACATCCAGGCCGCCGACGCGGGGCTGAAGGCGGCCGCCGCCGAAGTCGGCCTCGCGACCGCGCAACTGTTCCCGCAGTTGTCGCTGTCGGCCGCGATGGGCAAAGGCGGCTTCAGCTGGCCGGCGATGCTGTCGGGCGCCGGTTCGATCTGGAACGTCGGCGCGTCGCTCAGCCAGCCGCTGTTCCACGGCGGCGCGCTGCTCGCGCAGCGCCGTGCGGCGAAGGCGACCTACGAGGCGGCGGTCGACCAGTACAAGCAGACCGTGCTCGCCGCCTTCCAGAACGTCGCGGATTCGCTCGCCGCGCTCGAGCACGACGCTCAGGCACTCGATGCATCGTCGCGCGCCGCGCTGTCCGCGCGCGGCGCGTACGACGACGCGGCCGCCCGCGTGCGGCTCGGCGCGCTGCCGCCGTCGGCCGCGCGAGCAAGCGAGCTGCAGTACCGCAACGCGCGGCTCGACGAGATCCGCGCGACCGGCGCACGCTTCGCGGATACCGCGCGGCTCTATCAGGCGATGGGCACGCCGCCGGTCGACCCGGCCGGCGACATCGGCAACGCGGCTCGAATCGCCCCCACCGCCCAGGCGCGCGCGGCCACGCCCGACGCGCCGCCGTCACCGCAATGACCGCAATAGCGCGCCGTTTGCGTCGGGCGCGCGGGACCACCCCCGCGCGCCGATCCGCGATCTTCCGCTTGACCCTCACGTAGCGTAACGTTCGAGACTCCAGTGTGCGCACCGAACGGAGGACATCATGCGGCTGAAAGTGGGAGAACTGGCGAAACGCAGCGGCCTGACCGTCCGCACGCTTCATCACTATCACGCGATCGGCCTCCTGACGCCTTCGGCGCGTGCCGACAACGGCTACCGGCTGTACGACCGCGACGACATCGCCCGGCTCCACCAGATCCAGGCCCTGCGTCGCTTCGGACTGTCGCTCGCCGAAATCGGCGACTACCTGAACCGGCCCGGCACCCCGCTCGTCGCACTCGTCGCGAGGCAGATCGCGTCGCTCGACCACCAGCTCGCGCAGATCGCGCAGCTGCGCGAGCGGCTCGTGCACCTGCACGCGCAACTCGCCGCGGGCACGGAGCCGGAGCTGGCCGATTGGCTCACCACACTGGAGTTGATGACCGTGTACGACAAATACTTTTCCGAGGAAGAACTCGCGCGCCTGCCGATGTATCGCAAGAGCCAGGCCGGCGACGCGGAATGGACGGCGCTCGTCGCCGACGTGCGTGCGCTGCACGACGCGGGCGTGCCGCCGGAGGACGAGCGTGCACGCGCGCTTGCCGGCCGCTGGATGGCGCTGCTCGTGCGCGACACGAACAACGATCCGCGGCTGCTGGCGAAGCTCAACCTGATGCACGAGCGCGAACCGTCGATGCAGTCGAAACTCGGCATCTCGACCGTGCTGCGCGACTATGTGTTGCGCGCGTCCGCGGAAACGAAGATGCGGATCTTCGAGAAGTATCTCGCGCCGGACGAGATCCGCTTCATGCGGGCGCACTTCGGTGAACGCTCGATGGAATGGCCGCAACTGATGGGCGACGTGCGCGACGCGATCGATGCGGGCGCGCAGCCCGATTCGCCGGAAGGCCGCGCGCTCGCGCAACGCTGGCTCGACCTGTTCCGCAGCTACGCGGGCAACGACCCGGCCACGCACGCGAAATTCCGCAAGGCGATGATGACGGAGCCGGCGCTGACGAAGGACTCGTGGGTCGACGACACGCTGCTCGGCTTCATGCGGGAGGCGATGGCGCAGCTTGCGCCGGCGCGTTGAGCGCATGACGGCCAGGCGGCGCGTGACCGTTGCGCGCGCCGCCCGCCACCTTCGTTTACCGGTCGCGCACCCCGAGCCCGAGCGCCTTCATCCGCCGGTACAGCGTGCGCTCGCTCATCCCGACGTGCTCGGCCAGTTGCTTGCGCGTGCCGTCGAACGTGCCGGCAAGCCGCACGAGCTCCGCGTCCGACACGCCGCGCGCGTCCGCCGCACGCGCCGGTGGCGTCGCCGACGTCGCGACCAGCTCGGCCGGCAGATGCTCGACGCGAATCGTGCCGTCGTCCGCGAACAGGCACGCGCGCTCGAGCACGTTGCGCAGCTCGCGGATGTTGCCCGGCCATGCATACGCGTCGAGGCACGCGCGCGCCCGCTCGGTCAGCACGAACGGCCGCGCCGCGAACGGCCGCGCGCTCGCGTCGCCTGCGCCGGCGCGAGCGTTCGCGATGCGCCGCAGGATCGACTCGGCCAGCAGCGCGACGTCGCCACGCCGCTCGCGCAGCGCGGGCAGCGGAATCGGGAACGCGTTGATCCGGTAGTACAGGTCCTGGCGGAACCGGCCGTCGTCGATCATCTCGCGCAGCGGCTTGTGGGTCGCCGCGACGAGCCGGAAATCCGCGCGCAGCGCCTCGACGCCGCCGACGCGCCGGAACGTCCCCGACTCGATCAGCCGCAGCAGCTTCACCTGCATCGGCAGCGGCACGTCGCCGATCTCGTCGAGAAACAGCGTGCCGCCCTGCGCCGTCTCGACGAGGCCTGGCTTGCGCTGGTTCGCGCCGGTAAACGCGCCCTTCTCGTAGCCGAACAGTTCGCTCTCGAACAGCGTCTCGGCGATGCCCGAACAGTCGACCACCACGAACGGCCCCATCGCACGCTCGCTCGCCTCGTGCAGCGCCCGCGCGAACAGTTCCTTGCCGGTACCCGATTCGCCGAGCAGCAGCACGGGCAGCATCGACGGCGCGACGCGCTGCAGCGCGCCGAGCGCTGCATTGAACGCGTCGGCACCGCCGACGAGCCCTTCCGCACTCGGCTGCGCCGACGCGCTGCGCACCGTCGTCAGCCGCTCGACGTAGGCGATCACGTCGCCGCGCGCATCGAAGATCGGCCGCAACTCCACGTCGACGTGCTCGGGGCCGCGCGGCGTATGGTGAATGTGCAGCACGCGGTTCAGGCTGCGCGACTCGCGCGCCTGCTTCATCGGGCAATGCTCGCCCGCCTGGTCGCACGGCACGTCGTAATGATGCGAAACCTGGAAGCAGTGCCGGCCGACGTGCTCGACGCCCGCCACGCCGAACTGGCGCCGGTACGCATCGTTCGCGGCGAGGATGCGGTAGTCGGGATCGACGACGATCATCGGCTGCGGATCCTGTTCCAGATACGCGACGAGCGCGCGCACGTCGGGCATGACGTCGCGCGACGGCGCGGGAACGATCGGAATGGTGTCGTGCGGATTCATCGGGAGGCTCGGAAACGGATGGGCGGACGGACTGCCAGGCGGACTGCCAATTCTGCCACGACGCTGCCAGATATGGCAGTCGACGTCGACGGCACCCCGTCGCCGGTGCCCGCGACACACCGCGGCCCCGCCAAAAATCCGAACCGAATCAAGCACCTGCCACATCATCCGGCAGCGCGGCGCGAATTGGCATGCTTCTTGAACATGGGATGCCCGATTGCAGACGCAGAACCCGATCGAGGACATCCGTGAGCCATGCCCCCAAGCTGTCGGTCGAAGGCTTTTTCGACCCGGCGACCCACACCGTCAGCTATCTGCTGCTCGACACCGAAAGCCGCGCGTGCGCGCTGATCGACAGCGTGCTCGACTACGACCCGAAATCCGGCCGCACGCACACCGCCAGCGCCGACCGGCTGATCGCGCGCGTCGCCGCACTCGGCGCGACCGTCCACTGGCTGCTGGAAACGCACGTGCATGCCGACCATCTGTCGGCTGCACCGTACCTGAAGGCGCATGTCGGCGGACAGATCGCGATTGGCTCTCACGTGCGCCGCGTGCAGCACGTATTCGGCACGCTGTTCAACGCCGGCCCCGGCTTCGCGCAGGACGGCCGCCAGTTCGACCGCCTGCTCGACGACGGCGACACGCTCGCGCTCGGCGCGCTGACGATCCGCGCGCTGCACACGCCGGGCCATACGCCCGCGTGCCTGACCTACTGCGTCGACGACGCGACGCAGCACGCGGCGTTCGTCGGCGACACGCTGTTCATGCCCGACTACGGCACCGCCCGCTGCGACTTCCCGGGCGGCGACGCGCGCACGCTGTACCGTTCGATCGCGCGCGTGCTCGCCCTGCCGCCCGACACGCGCCTGTATCTGTGCCACGACTACCAGCCGGGCGGCCGCGACGTGCAGTTCGTGACGACGGTGGCCGAGCAGCGTCGCGCGAACGTGCACGTGAAGGACGGCGTGACCGAGGACGATTTCGTCGCCATGCGCACCGCGCGCGACGCGACGCTCGACATGCCCGTGCTGATGCTGCCGTCGGTGCAGGTCAACATGCGCGCCGGCCACCTGCCCGAGCCCGAAAACAATGGCGTGCGCTACCTGAAGATCCCGCTCGACGCGATCTGAGCCGCCGCCCCGACCGGAGAACCCCGACATGACCATCCGCCCGCTGACCGACCTGCTGTCGGTCTCGCCCCAGATCGCCGCGACCGACCTGCCCGCACTGCACGCGGCCGGCATCCGCACGATCGTCTGCAACCGCCCGGACGGCGAAGGCGCCGACCAGCCGACCGTCGCCGAGATCCGCGCCGCCGCCGCGCCGCTCGGCATCGCCGTGCACTACCTGCCCGTCGACACCGGCAAGGTCACCGACGACCAGGCCGCGCAGTTCGGCACGCTCGTCGCGTCGCTCGCCGGCCCGGTACTCGCGTACTGCCGCAGCGGCACGCGTTCGGCGACGCTGTGGGCGCTGTCGCAGGCAGGCCGGCGTCCTGCCGGCGACATCGTCGCGATCGCCGCCACGGCCGGCTACGACCTCGGCGCGCTCGTACCGCGTCTCACACAAGATCTCGCACGAGGCCTCGCGCAAGACGGCCGCCAGGCCGCGCCGGCCGTCGACGCGCGGCACGACATCGTGATCGTCGGCGCGGGTGCGGCCGGTGTCGCGGTCGCGTCGAGCCTGCTGGCGCGCGACGCATCGCTCGATATCGCGGTGATCGACCCGGCCGATACGCACTACTACCAGCCGGGCTGGACGATGGTCGGCGCGGGCGTGTTCCGGCCCGACACGACCGCGCGCCGGATCGTCGACCTGCTGCCGCGCGGCGTGAAATGGATCCGGGCCGCCGTCGCCGGCTTCGAGCCGGACGCGCACACGGTGGTGCTCGACGGCTGCCGGCGCATCGGCTACCGCAAGCTGGTCGTGTGCCCGGGCCTCAAGCTCGACTGGCACGCGATCGACGGCCTCGCTCAAACGCTCGGCCGCAACGGCGTCACGTCGAACTATCGCTACGATCTCGCGCCGTACACGTGGGAACTGGTGCAGGCGTTCCGCGGCGGCAATGCACTGTTCACACAGCCGCCGATGCCGATCAAGTGCGCGGGCGCCCCGCAAAAGGCGATGTACCTGTCGTGCGATCACTGGCGGCGCGCGGGCCGCCTCGGTGCCGCAAACGTCGAGTTCCTGAACGCGGGCGGCGCGCTGTTCGGGGTTGCCGATTACGTGCCCGCGCTGATGGAGTACGTGAAACGCTACGACATCGCGCTGTCGTTCGGCCACAACCTCGTCGCGATCGACGGGCCGGCGCGGCGCGCGACGTTCCGGCGCACGCTGCCCGACGGCGGCACGGAAACCGTCGAGCGCCCGTTCGACATGATCCACGTCGTGCCGCCGCAGAAGGCGCCCGATTTCGTGCGCGCGAGCCCGCTCGCCGATGCGGCGGGCTGGATCGACGTCGATCCGGCGACGCTGCGGCACAAGCAGTTCGCGGACATCTTCGCGCTCGGCGACGTCACCAACACGACCAATGCGAAAACCGCCGCCGCGGCCCGCAAGCAGGCGCCCGTCGTCGCGCACAACGTGCTCGCGTCGCTGGGCCGCGCGCACGGCGACGCCGCGTACGACGGCTACGGCTCGTGCCCGCTCACCGTCGAGCGCGGCAAGATCGTGCTCGCGGAATTCCTGTACGGCGGCAAGGTCGCGCCGACCTTTCCCGCGTGGCTGATCGACGGCCGGCGCCCGTCGCGGCTCGCGTGGCTGCTCAAGGAGCGCGTGCTGCCGCCGCTCTACTGGAAGGCGATGCTCAAGGGCCGCGAATGGCTCGCGAAGCCCGCGATCGCACGTTGACCGGAACCCGCTGACACCATGCTGATTTCCCTCGTACTCGGCAGTCTCGTCGGCGCCGTGCTCGGCCTCACCGGCGCGGGCGGCGGCATTCTCGCGGTGCCCGCGCTCGTCGTCGGGATGGGCTGGCCGATGCAGCAGGCCACGCCCGTCGCGCTCGTCGCCGTGGCGGGCAGCGCCGCGCTCGGCGCGCTCGAAGGGTTCCGCCGCGGGCTCGTGCGCTATCGCGCGGCGCTGCTGATGGCCGTCGCCGGCGTGCCGCTCACGACGCTCGGCGTGAAGCTCGCGCACGTGCTGCCGCAACGCGTGCTGCTGGCGCTGTTCGCGCTGACGATGCTGGTCGTCGCGGGCCGCCTGCTGCGGCAGGCGCTACGTCATGCGCCCGGCGACGCGGACGCGTCGCCGCTGTGCGTCGGCCGCGTGAATCCCGACACGGGCCGGCTCGTCTGGTCCTGGCCGGTCGGGCTCGCGCTCGCGTCGACCGGCGCGGTGACGGGGCTGATGACGGGCTTGCTCGGTGTCGGCGGCGGTTTCGTGATCGTGCCGATGCTGCGCAAGTTCACGAACGTGTCGATGCACGGCGTGGTCGCGACGTCGCTGATGGTGATCGCGCTGGTCGGCACCGGCGGCGTGTTCGCAACGCTCGTATCGGGCACCCGCGCGCCGCTCGACATGATGCTGTGGTTCACGGTCGCGACGGCAATCGGCATGGCGATCGGCCGCAGCGCGTCCCGGCACCTGTCCGCGCGGCACGTGCAGGCCGGCTTCGCTGCGGTGCTCGTCTGCGTCGCGCTCGGGTTGCTCGCGAAGGCGGCGTTCAGCGCATAAGCCGCACGCGACGCGCACACCAAACAAAACGCCCGGGCCGACTCGTCGTCGGCGCCGGGCGTCGTTCGTTGCGTCGGCAACCTGAGCGCGAGCGCGTCAGGCGGCGAACGCGGCCATCCGCTTGCGTTCCTGGCGCAGCATCACGAAGTTCGCGATCACGACACCCGCCGTCACCGCGATGATGAACAGCGTCGCGAGCGCGTTCATCTCCGGGTTCAGGCCGAGGCGCACGCGCGAGAACACGACGAGCGGCAGCGTCGTCGAGCCGGGGCCCGACAGGAACGCCGACAGCACGAGGTCGTCGATCGACAGCGTGAACGACAGCAGCCAGCCCGCGATCAGCGCCTGCGAGATCAGCGGCAGCGTGATCGTGAAGAACACCTTCAGCGGCGTCGCGCCGAGATCGAGTGCGGCTTCCTCGAGCGACGGGTTCAGTTCGCGCACGCGCGACTGCACGATGATCGCGACGTACGAGATGCACAGCATCACGTGGCCCAGCCAGATCGTGAACACGCCGCGCTCGGCCGGCCAGCCGATCCACTTCGCGAGCTCGATGAACAGCAGCAGCAGCGAGATCCCCTGGATCACCTCGGGGATCACCAGCGGCGCGTTGATCATCCCGCTGAACAGCGCAAAGCCGCGAAAGCGCCCCATCCGCGCGAGCACGAAGCCGGCCCACGTGCCGATGAACACCGACGCGAACGCGGTCAGCACGCCGATCCGCAGCGACAGCCACGCGGCCGTCAGCAGTTCGTCGTCCTCCGCGAGCGCCGAGTACCAGCGGAACGAGAAGCCCGACCACACGGTGACGAGCTTCGACTCGTTGAACGAATAGACGATCAGGCTGATGATCGGGATATACAGGAACGCGAAGCCGGCGAACAGCGCCGCGAACTGCAGGTAACGATTCGGCTTCATCGACGGCGGCCCTCCTGCTCCTTCGCCTGGAAGTGCTGGAACATCGCCATCGGCACGAGCAGCAGCAGCACCATCGCGCAGGTCACGGCCGACGCCATCGGCCAGTCTGCGTTGTTGAAGAACTCGTTCCACATCACGCGGCCGATCATCAGCGTGTTCGCGCCGCCGAGCAGTTCCGGAATCACGTATTCGCCGACCGCCGGAATGAACACCAGCAGGCAGCCCGCGATGATCCCGTTCTTCGACAGCGGCAGCGTGATCTGCACGAACGCCTTCCACGGCTTCGCGCCGAGATCGTACGCGGCTTCGAGCAGGCGCAGGTCCATCTTCACGAGATGCGCGTACAGCGGCATCACGAGGAACGGCAGGTACGAATACACCATCCCGATGTACACCGCGTAGTTGGTGCGGTACAGCTCGATCGGCGTATGGGTCAGGCCGATCCACATCAGGAAGTTGTTCAGGAGTCCGTTGTTCTTCAGGATCCCGATCCACGCGTACACGCGGATCAGGAACGACGTCCAGAACGGCAGCATCACGCCCATCATCAGCAGGTTGCGGGTCGCCGGATTCGAGCGCGCGATGTAGTACGCCATCGGATAGCCGATCAGCAGGCACAGCAGCGTCGTGATCGCCGCGACCACCACCGAATTCACGTAGGTCGCGAAATACAGGCTGTCGGTGAGCAGGAACGCGTAGTGCGACAGGTTCAGCGCGATGTGCACCACGCCGTCCGCATAGGACGCGAGTTCCGTATACGGCGGGATGCCGAGCTGCAGCTCCGCGAAGCTGATCTTCACGACCAGCACGAACGGCACCAGGAAGAACAGCACGAGCCACGTGTACGGCCCCGCGACGACCGCCGAGCCGCCGGTCAGGTTGAAGCGTCGCACGGGCCATGCGAGCAGGGACTTGAGCGTGCTCATGACGTCAGCACCACGCCGGCGGTCGCGCTCCAGCGCACGTAGATCTCGTCGCCGAGCGCCGGCGTCTCGAGCTCGGAAATCGCGAGGCTCGACACGTTCGCGATCACCGTCTTGCCCGCGTCGAGCTTCACGTGATACAGCGAGTAGCCGCCCATGTACGCGACGTTGGTGATCTTCCCGTGCGCCCAGTTGAATGCGCCTTCCGGCGGCTTGCGCGTGAGCGCGATCCGCTCGGGGCGCACCGACACCGTGACCGGCATCCCGAGCGGGCCCGTGATCCCGTGGCTCACGTACAGCCGGCTCGGCAGTTCCGGCGATTCGATGTACACGTAATCGGGTTCGTCCTCGACGGTGACGCCTTCGAACAGGTTGGTCGAGCCGATGAACTCGGCCGAGAAGCGGCTGTTCGGATATTCGTAGACTTCGTTCGGCGAGCCGATCTGCACGATCTGCCCTTCGCTCATCACGGCGAGCCGGTTCGCCATCGTCATCGCCTCTTCCTGGTCGTGCGTGACCATGATGCAGGTGACGCCGACCTTGTTCAGGATGTTGACGAGTTCGATCTGCGTGCGCTGGCGGATCTGCTTGTCGAGCGCCGACATCGGCTCGTCGAGCAGCAGCACCTTCGGGCGCTTGACGAGCGAACGCGCAAGCGCGACGCGCTGCTGCTGGCCGCCCGACAGCTGGTGCGGCTTGCGCTTCGCGTACTTGCTCATCTGCACGAGCTCGAGCGCCGCGGCGACGCGCTCCTTCAGCTCCGCCTTCGGCGTGCCTTCCTGCTTCAGGCCGTAGGCGACGTTCGATTCGACCGACATGTGCGGGAACAGCGCATACGACTGGAACATCATGTTCACGGGCCGCTTGTACGGCGGCATCTGTGCGAGGTCCTCGCCGTCGATCAGGATCTTGCCCGACGTGACCGTCTCGAGGCCCGCCAGCATGCGCAGCAGCGTCGACTTGCCGGAACCCGAACTGCCGAGCAGCGCAAACAGCTCGCCCTGGCGCACCGTCAGGTTCACGCTGCGCACCACTTCGGTGTCGCCGAACTTCTTGACGACGTCGACGATCTGGACAAAATTCTCGGCGCGCGTACCGGCGCCGGACGAAGGAACGAAGGACGGTGCGCCCGCGACCGGCGCACCCGACTGGCTATTCATGATGTGCTGCTTCTCTCCTGCGTTTGACGAACAAAGCCCCCGGGGACACCAGGGGCTTCATGACTGCTGGCTGACTCCGGTTCGCTTCAGCGGCCCGATTTCAGCTCGGTCCACAGACGCGTCTGCAGACGCTGGATTTCAGGCGGCAGCGGCTTGAGCAGGAACAGCGTCTTCACGACGTCGGCCGGCGGATAGACGGCCGGGTCGCTCGCGACGTCGGGCCGCACGTACTTGCGCGACTCGGCGTTCGCGCTCGGGTAGTACACGGCGTTCGTGATCGCCGCGTGCACCTTCGGATCCTCGATGTAGTTGATCCACTGCAGCGCGGCGTCCTTGTTCTTCGCGTCCTTCGGGATCGCCATCACGTCGAACCAGACCGGCGCGCCGCCCTTCGGAATGTAGTACTCGATCTTGTACGGCTTCTTCGCCTCGATCGCGCGATGCTTCGCGATCACGACGTCGCCCGACCAGCCGAACGCGAAGCAGATGTCGCCGCCGACCAGGTCGTTGATGTAGCCCGACGAGTTGAATTGCGTGATGTACGGGCGGATCTTCTTCAGCACCTCCATCGCGGCCTTGTAGTCGGCCGGGTTCGTGCTCATCGGATCCTTGCCGATGTAGTGCAGCGCCGCCGCGAACATCTGGTCCGGCGCGTCGAGCACCGACACGCCGCAGGTCTTCAGCTTCGAGATGTTTTCCGGCTTGAACAGGATGTCCCAGTTGTCGAGCGGGACCTTGCCGAGCGCCTGCTGCGCCTTCGTCAGGTTGTAGGCGAGACCGGTCGTGCCGTACGCCCAGGGCACCGAGTACTTGTTGCCCGGGTCCGCGCCGGCGACGAGCGCCATCAGTTGCGGATCGAGGTACTTGAGGTTCGGCAGCTTCGACTTGTCGAGCGGCGTGAAGATGCCGGCGGCGATCTGCTTGCCCGCGTAGTTGCTGGTCGGCACGACGATGTCGTAGCCCGAGCTGCCCGTCAGCAGCTTCGCCTGCAGCGTGTCGTCGCTGTCGTAATTGTCGTAGCGGACCTTGACGCCCGCCTGCTTCTCGAAGTTCGGGATCGTGTCCTTCGCAATGTAGTCCGACCAGTTATAGACATTGAGCTGCGTATCCTTCGCCGCCGCCGCCGATGCACCCACGCACAGCGCGAGCGCTGCGAACCGGCCCACTACGTTTGCTTTCATCCCGTTCTCCCTTCGGCCGGACCGCTTGTCCGGCTGCCGTCTGCCTCGTCATGGCGGCGCGTTCCGGCACGCCGCCCCTCGAAAACCCCGAACGCTACCACCATTCGCGCTCCGTCACAAAAAAATCATGCCCGTGTCGCGCAAACGGAACAGATTCCCGCCGCCGGCCGCTCGTGCGGCCCGCGCAGCGGGGCGTTCCCGGGGAATTCTATCGGGTAATCGGCGTCTGTCCATCGGGAAAAGAAA
>NZ_JANKOG010000041.1:0-38220 GCF_024656005.1 Burkholderia sp. SCN-KJ | reverse complement strand
TCGAAAGGCGGGGGTTTTTGCATTGGCGGCGCAGAAATGCGCGATCTCAGTGAATGTCAGGACGGCCGATCGATCAGATCGCAATCCCGGAGTCCTGCAGTTTGTCGATTTGCAGGCATGTCGCAGTTCAACCGATCTGCGATCCATGTCCTGCGACGACACGCCAGCCGCTGCCCGATCGGCGCCACAGGCGCGTGTAGGCGAACGTACCGTTGAATGCGGTGCCGCCGAAACAACCGGCAAGCATGGCCTTCGTCGTGGTGAGGATCATCTCGCCGATCGCTTTTGCCTGCGTTTCCCGAATATCGAGTGTGTCGAGACGCAGCAGTTTCGCGCGATGGGCGGTCAGATCGTCGTGCTTCGAGACGACCTGTCCACTCGGAACGGTGAAGACCAGCTCGTCATCCAGCAACGTGTCCAGTGCGTCGACGTCGTTGGCGAGCATTGCCGCTCGAAGTGCGGTTTCATAGGGTTCGATGACTGCACGAACGGTATCCATGTCGGGGCCTCGCATCAGTTCGACGGATCAGGATTCCACGCATGGTCGGCGGGCGTGCCGCGGTGCCGACAAACAGAGTACGGTGGTTGCGGGTTCGCAGCCCAATCGACTGCATGGCCGTCGAACGAGCAACAATCGCCTCCTCAAGCAGAGGAACACGGTTCTTCCATACCTTGCATGACGGCCGTACCCGTCAGCGCGCTCGCACCGAGCGTGGCGCCCGCGCCCCAATTCAATGCTCCGCCTGCGCCCCGTTGACTTCCCGCCGAAACGCCCCCGGGCTCGTCCCCGTCCATTTCCGGAACGCACGATGAAACGCACTGGGCTCGGTAAAACCGAGTTCCGCCGCGATTTCCGCGACGCTGAGCGTGTGTCCGCGCAGCAGCGACTGGGCCAGCGCGCCGCGCAGCTCGTCCTTGATCGACGCGAAGCTCTGCCCCTCGCTGCGCAGGCGTCGCCGCAGCGTCGCGGGCGTCGTGCCGAGGCGCACGGCCAGCGTGTCGAAGTCCGGCCACTCGCTGGCCGGCAGCGCCTTCAGGCGTGCGCGCGTCTTCGCCACCCAGCCGGTGTCGTGTCGATAGCGCACGAGCAGGTTGCCGGGCGCGCCGCGGAGGAAGGTCTTCAGCGCCTGCGCGGAGCGGATCGTCGGCAGCGCGAGGTACGTGGCGTTGAACGCGAGCCGGCTGTCGGGACGGTCGAAATGCACGGGCACACCGAAGAACTGGTGGTAGTCACCGCGCTGGTCGGGGCTCGGGCACGCGAAATCGATGCGCTGCAGCGGAATGCGCCGGCCGATCAGCCAGCAGGCGACGCCGAGCAGGATCAGCCAGAACGTCCGGTAAGCGAACGCCGAATACGGTGCGCCTGCCTGCGTGAGGACGATCTGCGCCTGGCCGTCGGCGATCACGAGCTCGCCGTGCGGTTCGTCGAGCACGACACGCAGGAACTGCAGCGCACGCCGCAGCGCCTTCTCGAGCGTGCCCGCGTGCAGCACGGCATGGCACAGCAGCGTGAAGCTGCCGCGCCGCATCGGGCGGGCCGCGAGCCCGAAGAATTCGTCATCGATCGCGCTGGCGATCGCCAGCCACAACCGGCCGTACTGCTGCGGCGTGACGGGCTCGCGCACGGCGGCCGGCAGGCCGGCGGCACGCAGCACGGCCTCGGTCGGCATCCGCCGCCGGCGCAGGCTCTCGAGCGCATCCTCGACGAAACCCGGCGAGATCATCTGCGGCCCCATTTTTCATGCCCTCCAGACATGGCAAAAGCGATCACGATTCTAGATTCTGTTTGTCATTGATTGCAATGTGACGGCTGACTACCATCATCGATATACCCCCGGTTCGCCGGCGGTCATAACGAACAGGAGACACGCATGCGTGATGGAGCAACCGCCCGGGTGGTGCCGGCCTACGCCGACGCCGTGGCCGGCTTCCGTATCGAGACCGCCGCAGCACATCTGCACGGTGACCTGGAGCAGGGCCTGAACGCCTGCGTCGAATGCTGCGACCGGCATGCGGCGGCGGATCCGGATGCGATCGCACTCGACTGGATCGACGTCGGCGGCCGACACCGCAGCTTCACGTTCGCGCAGATGCAGGCGCTGTCGGCGCGGGTCGCGAACCTGCTGGTCGAGGAGGGCGTGAAGCCGGGCGACGTGGTCGCCGGCCTGTTGCCGCGCACGCCCGAACTCGTCGCGACGATCCTCGGCACGTGGCGCGCAGGCGCCGTCTATCAGCCGCTCTTCACCGCGTTCGGACCGAAGGCGATCGAGCACCGGCTGCGCATGAGCGATGCGCGCCTGGTCGTCACCAACATCGCGAATCGCGCGAAGCTCGACGAGATCGTGGATTGCCCGCGGGTCGCGACGGTGCGCGAGGCGGGCGACGCGCTGCCGGCGCGCGACATCGATTTCCGTGCGACGCTCGACGCGCAGTCCGCGCTATTCGAACCGGTGCCGCGCAAGGGCACCGACCTGTTCATGATGATGTCGACGTCGGGCACGACTGGCCTGCCGAAGGGCGTGCCGGTGCCGCTGCGCGCGCTGCTCGCGTTCGGCGCATACATGCGCGACGCGGTGGACCTGCGCGCTGGCGATCGTTTCTGGAACATCGCCGATCCGGGCTGGGCATACGGCCTCTACTACGCGATCACGGGCCCGCTGCTGCTCGGCCACGCCACGACGCTGTACGAGGGCGGCTTCACGGTCGACAGCACCTACGACGTGATCGAACGGCTCGGCATCACGAGCCTCGCCGGTTCGCCGACCGCGTACCGGATGCTGATGGCGGCCGGCACGGAAGCGGCATCGCGCCTGAGAGGGCAGCTGCGGGTCGTCAGCAGCGCGGGCGAACCGCTGAATCCGGAAGTCGTGCGGTGGTTCCACGCGGCGCTCGGTGCGCCGATCTACGATCACTACGGCCAGACCGAGCTCGGCATGGTCGTAAACAACCATCACGGGCTCGCGCACGTCGTCCATGCCGGTTCGGCCGGCCTCGCGATGCCCGGCTATCGCGTCGCGGTGCTCGACGACACCGGTCGCGAACTCGGCCCCGGCGAGCCCGGCAACCTCGCGATCGACATCGCGCGCTCGCCGCTGCTGTGGTTCTCCGGCTACTGGCAGCAGGACACGCCGGCCATCGCGGGCGGCTACTACCGGACCGGCGACAACGTCGAGCTCGAGCCGGACGGCACCGTGAGCTTCATCGGCCGCGCGGACGACGTGATCACCTCGTCCGGCTACCGGATCGGCCCGTTCGACGTGGAAAGCGCGTTGATCGAGCATCCGGCCGTCAGCGAGGCCGCGGTGATCGGCGTGCCGGACCCGGAGCGCACGGAGATCGTCAAGGCGTTCGTCGTGTTGTCGAAGGGCTTCGACGGCACGCCGGCGCTGGCCGACGAACTGAGCCAGCACGTGAAGCGGCGGCTGTCGGCCCACGCCTATCCGCGCGCGATCGAGTTCGTCGACGCGCTGCCGAAAACCCCGAGCGGCAAGATCCAGCGCTTCGTGCTGCGCAAGATGGAAGCCGAGAAGGTCGCTCAATCCTGATTATCGAATACTGACTACGGACTGCGAATGAACATCAAGGATCGTGTTTTTCTGATTACGGGCGCCGGTTCGGGCCTCGGTGCCGCGGTGGCGCGCATGGTGGTCGCCGAAGGCGGCAACGCCGTGCTGCTGGACGTCAATGAAGACGCCGGCGCGAGCCTCGCGCACGAACTCGGCACATCCGCGCGCTTCGTGAAGACCGACGTGACGAGCGAAGCCGACGGGCAGGCCGCCGTTGCCGCCGCGTGCGCCGCGTTCGGCCGCATCGATGCGCTCGTGAATTGCGCGGGCGTCGCACCGGGCGAGAAGGTGGTCGGCCGCGAAGGCCCGCATTCGCTCGATCGCTTCGCGCGTGCGGTATCGATCAACCTGGTCGGCACGTTCAACATGATCCGGCTGGCGGCGGATGCGATGTCGAAACAGGACGCCGACGCGGAAGGCGAGCGTGGCGTGATCGTCAACACCGCGTCGGTCGCGGCGTTCGACGGACAGATCGGGCAGGCCGCGTATGCGGCATCGAAGAGCGGCGTGGTGGGCATGACGCTGCCGATCGCGCGCGAACTCGCGCGGTTCGGCATTCGCGTGGTGACGATCGCGCCGGGCATCTTCGCGACGCCGATGATGGCCGGCATGCCGCAGGACGTGCAGGACGCGCTCGGCAAGAGCGTGCCGTTCCCGCCGCGGCTCGGCCGCCCCGAAGAATTCGCGGCGCTGGTGCGCCACGTCGCCGAGAATACGATGCTGAACGGCGAAGTCATCCGTCTCGATGGCGCGCTGCGCATGGCACCGCGCTGACACTGGAGGAATGCAATCATGACGACACAGGATCCGATCGTAATCGTCGGCGCGGCACGCACGCCGATGGGTGGTTTTCAGGGCGACCTGGCCGCGGCCAGCGCGAGCGAGCTCGGCGCGGTGGCGATCCGCGCGGCGCTCGAGCGCGCGAACGTGCCCGCGGAGCGCATCGATGAAATCGTGTTCGGCTGCGTGCTGCCGGCCGGCCAGGGTCAGGCACCGGCGCGGCAGGCCGCGCTGAAGGCCGGCTTGCCGCTGGGTACGGGCGCGACCACGGTCAACAAGATGTGCGGCTCCGGGATGAAAGCCGCGATGTTCGTGCACGACCTGCTGCTGGCCGGATCGGCGGACGTGGCGGTCGCGGGCGGGATGGAGAGCATGACGAATGCGCCGTATCTGCTGCCGAAGGCGCGCGCGGGAATGCGCATGGGGCACGGCCAGGTGCTCGACCACATGTTCCTCGACGGGCTCGAGGACGCGTACGACAAGGGCCGCCTCATGGGCACGTTCGCGGAGGATTGCGCGCAGTCCTACGCATTCACGCGTGAGGAGCAGGATGCATTCGCGATCACGTCGCTGACGCGCGCGCAGCGCGCGATCGCGGAAGGGCGCTTCGTGTCGGAGATCGCGCCGGTGACGGTGAAGGCCGGCAAGACGGAAGCCGTCGTGTCGATCGACGAGCAGCCGGGCAAAGCGAAGCTCGACAAGATTCCGACGCTCAAGCCGGCGTTTCGCGAAGGCGGCACGGTGACAGCGGCCAATTCGTCGTCGATTTCCGACGGTGCGGCCGCGCTCGTGATGATGCGCCGCTCGGAAGCGGACCGCCTCGGCCTCGCGCCGAAGGCGGTGATCGTCGGGCATTCGACCTACGCGAACAAGCCGGGCCTGTTCGCGACGGCGCCGATCGGCGCGATCCGCAAGCTGTCGGAGAAAACCGGCTGGAACCTGCGCGACGTCGACCTCTTCGAGATCAACGAAGCCTTCGCAGTGGTCGTGATGGCCGCGATGCGCGATCTCGACCTGTCGCACGACAAGGTTAACGTGCACGGCGGCGCGTGCGCGCTCGGCCATCCGATCGGCGCATCGGGCGCACGCGTGATGGTGACGCTGCTGGCCGCGCTCGAAGCGTATGGGCTCAAGCGCGGCGTCGCGTCGCTGTGCATCGGCGGCGGCGAGGCGACGGCGATCGCGATCGAGCGCGTCGCGTAGCCGCGTAACGCGAACGCATTGACGCGTCACGCGCGAGACGGCACGCATGCCGTTTCGCGATGCGGGCGGCGGGCAGGGTGCCCGTCGCCCGTTCTGCATTCTGGGGCGCGCGCGATCGCGCTACGCGTTCGCCTTCGGCGACACCGCTCCGCACGCGCGGATCACGAGCTGCACGACCTGCTCGGTCGTCTCGGCGAACGCCTTCTGCGTGAGCGCACGCTTGCCGCTCAGCGCGCGGATCTGCGCATCGAAATCCGCATAGTGCTGGGTGGTCGCCCAGATCAGGTACATCAACGCGTGCGGATCGATCGGCGCGAGCAGGCCGCGCGCGATCCAGCCTTCGATCACTTTCACGCGCGTGTCGAACCACGGCTTCACGCGTTCCGACAGGATGTCCTGCATGTGCGCGGCGCCGTGGATGATCTCGTTCGCCCAGACCTTCGAGCCGAGCGGGCGCCGTCGCGACAGATCCATCTTCGCGCGCACATAGCTGGCGATCGCTTCGACCGGATCGTCGCCGGTCTCGAACGATCCGGCCGCGCGGTGCCAGTCTTCGAACAGGTCGTCGAGCACACGGCGGTACAGCGCAAGCTTCGTCGGGAAGTAGTAATGCAGGTTCGCCTTCGGCAGGCCCGCACGCTCGGCGATCATCGCGGTGCTCGCGCCGTTGAGCCCGCGCTCCGCGAACACGGCTTCCGCGCAGGCCAGCAGATGCGCTTCGTTGGACTCGCGGATGTGTGCCTTGCGTCGCCGCAATGGCGTGCCCGTTTCGTCGTCGCCGATGGTGTCGGCGGCCGCCTGGTCATGTCTCATCGTTGCCCTCGCGCGGCATGCATGCCGCGTTGGGCTTCATTCTAGCCGCTGGTTCGCATCGAACGCACGCGCGAACACATCGGCGCGTGCGCGGTGCTGCGATGCGGTGGCACGTTTCTCGCTCGATCGATTCACGCAAGAAAGACATTGCGCTGCGCATTTTGATCGTCTAAAACCTGTCCAATCGGACAGGATTCGACGAGCGGCGGAACGTAGTGCCAACCCTGACGCCGTTTGATCGGACGAATCGTGCGAACGATGCGCATCTGCACCTCGCAGGTGCGGGTTTGCCCCGACGGCAGCAATGCGCGCACCGGCATCGGCCGGGATGACGGCATGACCGACCCCACAGGAGCGATACGAATGGACACGGTATCGGAAACAGTGAAGCGGGCAGGATTCGACACGTCGATCAAGGTCGACGGCAGGCGGTTGTGGGACAGCCTGATGGAGGTCGCGAAGATCGGCGCGACGCCGAAAGGCGGCGTCTGCCGCCTCGCGCTGACCGATCTCGACAAGGCCGGCCGCGACCTGATCGTCGGCTGGGCGAAAGCCGCCGGCTGCGCGGTGACGGTCGATACGATGGGCAACGTGTTCATGCGCCGCGCGGGCCGCGTGGCTGACGCGGCGCCGGTCGTCACCGGGTCGCACGCGGACTCGCAGCCGACGGGCGGCCGCTTCGACGGCATCTACGGCGTGCTCGGCGGTCTCGAAGTGATTCGCACGCTGAACGATCGCGGCATCGAGACCGAACACCCGGTCGAGGTCGTGATCTGGACCAACGAGGAAGGCTCGCGCTTCGCGCCGGCGATGGTCGCATCGGGCGTGTTCGCCGGCGTGTTTACGCTCGAGTACGGGCTGTCGCGCAAGGACGTCGACGGCAAGACGATCGGCGAGGAGCTCGCGCGCATCGGCTACGCGGGCGACGTGCCGTGCGGCGGCCGCAAGCTGCACGCGGCGTTCGAGCTGCATATCGAGCAGGGGCCGATTCTCGAGGCCGAGTGCAAGACGATCGGCGTCGTGACGGACGCGCAGGGGCAGCGCTGGTACGAGATCACGTTCACCGGCCAGGAAGCGCACGCGGGGCCGACGCCGATGCCGCGCCGCCGCGACGCGCTGCTCGGGGCGTCGCGCGTGGTCGATCTCGTCAACCGGATCGGCCTCGATCACGCGCCGTTCGGCTGCGCGACGGTCGGGATGATGCAGGTGCACCCGAACTCGCGCAACGTGATTCCGGGCCGCGTGTTCTTCACCGTCGATTTCCGTCATCCGGACGACGCCGTGCTCGCGAAGATGGACGCCGCGCTGCGCGACGGCGTCGCGCGCATCGCGGGCGAGATCGGGCTCGAAACCGAGCTCGAGCAGATTTTCTACTACGAGCCGGTCGCGTTCGATCCGGCCTGCGTGGCGGCCGTGCGCGACGCGGCCGAGCGCTTCGGCTACTCGCATCGCGACATCGTGTCGGGTGCGGGGCACGACGCGTGCTACCTGGCTCAGGTGGCGCCGACGTCGATGGTGTTCGTACCCTGCGTCGACGGCATCAGCCACAACGAGATCGAGGACGCGACGCCTGCGTGGATCGAGGCCGGCGCGAACGTGCTGCTGCACGCGATGCTGTCGCGTGCCTGCGAGCCGGCTTCATGACGGACGGGATATAGCGCGGCCGGCAGGCTGCGCACTGCGTGACATTGGCATTCCCAAGCATGACCGCCCCGACTGTGCATTCGCAGCCGGCGGGGACGGCTTTGTCTCCACTCAGTCGAAGGAACGCGTATGACCACCCAGCCAACCGGCGATATCGCCGCGCATCGCCTGTCGTCCACGCAACTCTCGTGCGAATTCGCCGATATCGCGCCGCTGCTCGATCCGACTGCCGCCGCGGCCGCCGCCAGCCGCTGCCACTACTGCTACGACGCGCCGTGCGTGCAGGCCTGCCCGACGCAGATCGACATCCCGGGCTTCATCCGCAAGATCGGCAACGGCAATCTGAAGGGCGCGGCGACCGACATCCTGTCCGCGAATCCGCTCGGCGGGATGTGCGCACGCGTGTGCCCGACCGAGATCCTGTGCGAAGGCGCGTGCGTGCGCAATCACCAGGATGCGCAGCCGGTCGCGATCGGCGCGCTGCAGCGCCACGCGACCGACTGGGCGATGGCGAGCGGCGCGGTGCGCTTCACGCGTGCGCCCGATACGGGGCGGCATGTCGCGGTGGTCGGCGCGGGGCCGGCCGGGCTCGCGTGCGCGCACCGGCTCGCGCTCGCCGGGCATCGCGTCACGCTGTTCGATGCGCGACCGAAGGCGGGCGGCCTGAACGAATACGGGATCGCCGCGTACAAGACCGTCGACGATTTCGCGCAGCGCGAAGTCGAGTGGCTGCTGTCGGTCGGCGGCATCGCGCTGGAGACGGGCGTCGCGCTCGGCTGCGACGTGACGCTCGACGCGCTGCGCGAGCGGCACGACGCGGTGTTTCTCGCGATGGGCCTCGGCGGCGTGCGCACGCTCGCGATCGACGGCGAGCAATTGACCGGCGTGATGAACGCGGTCGACTTCATCGAGCAGGTGCGCCAGGCCGACGCGCTGGAGAACGTGCCGGTCGGGCGGCGCGTGGTCGTGATCGGCGGCGGCAACACGGCGATCGACGCGTCCGTGCAGAGCCGCAAGCTCGGCGCGCAGCGCGTGACGATGGTGTACCGGCGCGGCGTGGACGCGATGAGCGCGACCTGGGCCGAACGCGAATTCGCGCAGAAGAGCGGCGTCACGCTCGTCACGCACGCAAAACCGGTGCGCATCGCGGGCGCGAACGGGCACGTGACGGGCGTCGAATTCGAGGCCGCGTCGGGTGAGCGCTTCACCGTCGACGCGGACATGGTGCTGAAGGCGATCGGCCAGACGCTGGTGCCGGACGGTGTCGCGGCCACGCTGCTGACCGAGGACGGGTCGCGCATCGCGGTCGACGCGGACGGCCGCACGGCTTTGCCCGACGTGTGGGCCGGCGGCGATTGCGCGGCGACGGGCGGCATCGACCTGACGGTGCAGGCCGTGCAGGACGGCAAGCGCGCGGCGGCCGCGATCGACGCGGCGCTCGCGCAGCGCGACGCCCGGGCCGCGTGAGCGCGCGATACGCACCTGCACCGCGGACCTCGCGCGCACCACGATAAACGCTCTCACCGACACGGAGCCGAACATGGCCGACCTTCGCTGCACCATCGCAGGCATCACTTCGCCGAATCCGTTCTGGCTGGCCTCCGCGCCGCCGACCGACAAGGCATACAACGTCAACCGCGCATTCGAGGCGGGCTGGGGCGGGGTCGTCTGGAAGACGCTCGGGCTCGATCCGCACGTCGTCAACGTCAGCTCGCGCTACGGCGCGGTGCAGTGGAACGGCCAGCGGATCGCCGGGCTGAACAACATCGAGCTGATCACCGACCGGCCGCTCGACGTGAACCTGAAGGAGATCGCGCAGGTGAAGCGCGACTGGCCCGACCGCGCGCTGATCGTGTCGCTGATGGTGCCGTGCAACGAGCGCGACTGGAAATGGATCCTGCCGCTCGTCGAGGATACGGGCGCCGATGCGGTCGAGCTGAACTTCGGCTGCCCGCACGGGATGAGCGAGCGCGGGATGGGCGCGGCGGTCGGCCAGGTGCCGGAGTACGTCGAGATGGTCACGCGCTGGGTCAAGGAAGGCACGAAGCTGCCGTGCCTCGTGAAGCTCACGCCGAACATCAGCGACATCCGGATGGGCTCGCGCGCCGCGTACAAGGGCGGCGCGGACGGCGTGTCGCTGATCAACACGATCAACTCGATCGTCGCGGTGGATCTCGACCAGATGGCGCCGATGCCGACCGTCGACGGCAAGGGCACGCATGGCGGCTATTGCGGCCCGGCGGTCAAGCCGATCGCGCTGAACATGGTCGCCGAGATCGCGCGCGACCCGGAGACGCCGAACCTGCCGATCTCCGGCATCGGCGGGATTTCGTCATGGCGCGACGCGGCCGAGTTCATGGTGCTCGGCGCCGGCAGCGTGCAGGTGTGCACCGCCGCGATGCATTACGGATTCCGGATCGTGTCGGATCTCGTCGACGGGCTGTCGAACTGGATGGACGAGAAGGGCTACGCGACGCTCGACGACATACGCGGCCGCGCGGTGCCGAACGTCACCGACTGGAAATACCTGAACCTGAAGTACGACATCAAGGCGCGCATCGACCAGGACCGCTGCATCCAGTGCGGGCTGTGCCATATCGCATGCGAGGACACGTCGCACCAGGCGATCACCGCCGTGAAGGACGGCGTTCGGCATTTCGAAGTGGTGGACGCGGCGTGCGTCGGGTGCAATCTTTGCATGCATGTGTGTCCGGTCGAGCAATGCATCACGATGGAGCGGGTCGACGCGGGCGACTACGCGAACTGGACCACGCATCCGAACAACCCGGCGCGGGCTGATGCGGGTGCGAGCCCGGCAGAACCCGCAAAACACGAGAAGCACGCGAAGGCGGCCTGACCGACGTCCGGCGGCGCGGTATCGCCCGCGCTGCTGCTTGTGTCCTGTTCTGCCGGCATCGCACGATGCCGGCGTCGACGTTTACGTGGAGCGCATTCGATGAAACCAGCAGCGATTCCCGCCGAACCCGACAGCGCCGCGGCGCCGGCCGGCAGCCTGTACAACGACGACCTCGCGCCGACGACGGCGGCGCAGCGCACCTGGCGCTGGTATCACTTCGCGGCGCTGTGGGTCGGGATGGTGATGAACATCGCGTCGTACATGCTCGCGGCCGGACTGATCCAGGAAGGCATGTCGCCGTGGCAGGCGGTGCTGACGGTGTTGCTCGGCAACCTGATCGTGCTCGTGCCGATGCTGTTGATCGGTCATGCGGGTGCGAAGCACGGGATTCCGTACGCGGTGCTCGTGCGTGCGTCGTTCGGCACGCAGGGCGCGAAGCTCCCCGCGCTGTTGCGCGCGATCGTCGCGTGCGGCTGGTACGGCATCCAGACCTGGCTCGGCGGCAGCGCGATCTACACGCTGCTGAACATCCTGACCGGCAACGCGCTGCACGGCGCCGCGCTGCCGCTCGTCGGCATCTCGTTCGGACAGCTCGCGTGCTTCCTGGTGTTCTGGGCGCTGCAGCTGTACTTCATCCTGCACGGCACCGATTCGATCCGCTGGCTCGAAAGCTGGTCCGCGCCGATCAAGGTCGTGATGTGCATCGCGCTCGTGTGGTGGGCGACGTCGCAGGCGGGCGGCTTCGGCTCGATGCTGTCGGCGCCGTCGCAGTTCGTCGCGGGCGGCAAGAAGGCGGGACTCTTCTGGGCGACGTTCTGGCCGGGCCTCACCGCGATGGTCGGCTTCTGGGCGACGCTCGCACTGAACATCCCCGATTTCACGCGCTTCGCGCATTCGCAGCGCGACCAGATGATCGGGCAGTCGATCGGGTTGCCGCTGCCGATGGCGCTGCTGTCGGTGGTGTCGGTCGTCGTGACGTCGGCCACCGTCGTGATCTACGGCAACGCGATCTGGGATCCGATCGACCTGACGAGCCGGATGACCGGCATCGGCGTGGGCATCGCGCTCGTGATCCTCACGCTCGACACGATGTGCTGCAACCTCGCGGCGAACCTCGTCGGCCCCGCATACGATTTCTCGAGCCTGTGGCCGAAGGCGATCTCGTATCGCGCCGGCGGCATGATCACCGCAACGATCGCGATCGTGATGATGCCGTGGAAGATCCTCGCGACGACGGACGGCTACATCTTCACCTGGCTCGTCGGCTATTCGGCGCTGCTCGGGCCGGTCGCGGGCATCCTGATGGTCGACTACTTCCTGATTCGCGGCACGCGGCTCGACACGCGCGCGCTGTTCGACGAGCGCGGCGACTTCAGCTATGCGCGCGGCTGGAACCCGGCCGCACTGGCGGCGCTCGCAGTCGGCGTGCTGCCGAACCTGCCCGGCTTCCTGCACACCGCGTTCCCGGCGTCGTTTCCGAACGTGCCGGCGTTCTTCAACACGCTTTACACGTATGCGTGGTTCGTCGGCCTCGTGCTGGCGTCCGGCGTGTACGGCACCTGGATGAAGTGGCGTGCGGCGCAGCGCGCGCAGATCGCGAACGCGTGATGCGCGAACGCATGCGGCACCCGACAGTCAACGAGGAGGCAACGACATGGCAATCCTGATTCGCGGCGGCACCGTGGTCGATGCGGACCGCACTTATCGCGCGGACGTACTGTGTGCCGACCCGCAGGACGGCGGCACGATCCTGCAGATCGCCGAGACGATCGACGCGCCGGCCGGCGCGACGGTGGTCGACGCGCACGACCAGTACGTGATGCCGGGTGGCATCGATCCGCATACGCACATGGAACTGCCGTTCATGGGCACGACGGCGAGCGACGATTTCTATTCGGGCACTGCCGCGGGGCTGTCGGGCGGCACGACGAGCATCATCGACTTCGTGATCCCGAGCCCGAAGCAGCCGCTGATGGACGCGTTTCACGAATGGCGCGGCTGGGCCGAGAAGGCGGCCGCCGACTACGGCTTCCACGTGGCCGTCACGTGGTGGGACGAATCGGTGCACCGCGACATGGGCACGCTCGTGCGCGAGCACGGCGTGTCGAGCTTCAAGCACTTCATGGCGTACAAGAACGCGATCATGGCCGACGACGAGGTGCTCGTGAACAGCTTCTCGCGCTCGCTCGAACTCGGCGCGCTGCCGACCGTGCACGCGGAGAACGGCGAGCTCGTGTTCCAGTTGCAGAAGGCGCTGCTCGCGCGCGGGATGACGGGGCCGGAGGCGCATCCGCTGTCGCGCCCGCCGGAGGTCGAAGGCGAGGCCGCGAACCGTGCGATCCGCATCGCGCAGGTGCTCGGCGTGCCGGTGTATATCGTGCACGTGTCGTCGAAGGACGCGGTCGATGCGATCACGCGCGCGCGCAGCGAGGGGCTGCGCGTGTTCGGCGAGGTGCTGCCGGGCCATCTGGTGATCGACGAGGCCGTGTATCGCGACCCGGACTGGACGCGTGCGGCCGCGCACGTGATGAGCCCGCCGTTCCGCTCGGCCGCGCATCGCGAAGCGCTGTGGCGCGGGCTGCAGGCCGGGCAGCTGCATACGACGGCGACCGATCACTGCGTGTTCTGCGCGTCGCAGAAGGCGATGGGCCGCGAGGACTTCACGAAGATCCCGAACGGCTGCGGCGGCGTCGAGGATCGCATGTCGGTGCTGTGGCATCACGGCGTGAATCAAGGCCGCATCACGCCGAACGAGTTCGTGCGGATCACGTCGACGAACGCCGCGCAGATCTTCAACCTGTATCCGCGCAAGGGGGCGGTGCAGGTCGGCGCCGATGCGGACCTGGTCGTATGGGACCCGGCCGCGACGAAGACGATCTCGGTGAAGACCCATCACCAGCAGGTCGACTTCAACGTGTTCGAAGGGATGACGGTGCAGGGCGTCGCGACCCACACGCTCACGCGCGGCGCGCTCGCGTGGGCCGACGGCGAGCTGCGTGCCGTGCGCGGGGCGGGGCGTTACCTGAAGCGGCCGCCTGCAGCCGGCTACTACGAGGCCGCGCGCATCGCGAACCGGCTGCGCGAGCCGCATCCGGTCGAGCGCGCCGGCTGAACGCGCACGAAACCGGCTCGAGGCCGGATCGAAACGGGCACGCGCGCTCGCAGTCAGCGCGCGTCGCCCGGGTTTGCCTCGCGGATCGGAATCACGGTGCGCGCGCCGCACTGGCGCAGCAGGTCACGCAGTTCGTTGATGACCGGAAACACCTCGTGGTTCCAGTCGGCGCCTTGCCGGTCGTGCGCTTCCTGCTCGCGCTCGACGATCCAGCGATCCTCGCGGAAGATCCGCTCGGTGAACCAGACGAGCAGCGGCCACGCGAGATCGAGCGCGAACGGGATGCCCGGCTTGTGGATCGACAGCAGTCCGAACGTGCGGTTGGTGCGCTGTTCCGCGTCGAGCGGCACGTAGACGATCCACAGGTCCATCACGAGCGTGCCTTCGCTCGAGCGGATCTGCAGCGTCTGGTACGGGTAGCCCGTGCGCACCGTCATCACGCTCTTGTCGGCCTGGTCGGTCGGTTTCTTGCTGGCGCCGAACACGAGCGCCTCGCCGACCGGCTGCTTGCCTTCCATGCGTGCGAACGTGTAGTCGACCTCGACCCAGTCGTCGCCGCGCCGGCGGCCGACGCTGCGTGCGCGCATCTGTCCCATCTGCTTGCGATGCAGGAACTGATGGTTCATGTCCATCAGGTTCTCGTGCATGAACGAGTAGTGGCACTTGACCTCGCGGCCGAAGCGGCGCGTCTTGTACGCGGGATCGTCCGCCGATTCCAGCGCGGGGAACGGGCGTTCGTCCGCGAGCGTCGCGTCGCCGGGGAACACGAAGATCAGCCCGTACGCCTCGCGGCACGGATACGCGCGCACGCCGTTGGGCAGACGCTCGCGGCCGAGGTAGGGCACGTCGACACAGCGGCCGCTGTCGCACGCGTAGGTCCAGCCGTGGTAGCAGCAGCGCAGCGTTTCGCCGCTCACGACGCCTGCATGCAGCGGCACCTGGCGGTGCGCGCAACGATCTTCGAGCGCGTAGACGGCACCGGATTCGGTGCGCACGAGCACGATCGGATCGCCGGCGAAGCGCACGCCGAGCGTCTTGCCGCGCTTGAGTTCGCGCGACCACGCGAGCGGATACCAGTGATCGGGATGGATGGGCACGCGGCGCAGGTCGCGCACGACCGAGCCGCTGGACGGTTCTTCGAGAGCACTGCTGTCAGACAAAGGCACTGCGCGCATGCGTGACGCCTCCTGGCTGGCTGGAGAGTTCCGAGCGCCGCGCGGTGCGCGGCGGGGGACTGATCTGGAGAAGTCTACGCGAAGTTTGCCCGCGAAGCTGACCCGATGCGGGTTTGCCCGGCCCGGACAGCATGCGTTTCGTTGATGCAGCGCAAACGCGGCCGGCGGCGCGGGCCGGCCGGGTCAGCGCGCACACCGGCCGCTACGGCGCCGGCAGTCCGTCACAGGCCGGCGTCGCGCCACAGCACCGCGTCGGCGCGGTACAGCGCCGGAAAGCGCTGCTTCAGCCCGGCGACCTTCGGCAGGTCGTTGAACGCGATGTACGGCGCGTCGGGATGCAGCTCGAGGTAGTTCTGGTGATACGCCTCCGCCGGATAGAAGCCCTTGTACGGCTCGACGCGCGTGACGACGGGCGCCGGAAACGTGTGCGCGGTGCCCAGCTGCGCGATGTAGGCGGTCGCGACCGCGCGCTGCTGCGCGGTGGTCGGGAAGATCGCGGAGCGGTATTGCGGCCCTTCGTCGGGCCCCTGACGGTTGAGTTCGGTCGGGTCGTGCGCGACCGAGAAGAACACCTGCAGCAACCGGCCGTAGGTGACCTGCGTCGGGTCGTAGACGATGCGCACCGATTCCGCATGGCCCGTCAGCCCGCTGCCGACCAGCGCGTAGTGCGCGGTTTCGGAGGCGCCGCCTGCGTACCCGGCCGTGACCTGCTTCACGCCCTTCACGTGCTCGAACACACCCTGCACGCCCCAGAAGCAGCCGCCGGCGAGCACGGCCGTTTCCTCGTGGGAGGCGCCCGGGGTTTCGTCGAGCGTCGGTGCGGGCACGGTGCGCATCGGTTCCGCGGAACTGACGACGCGCTGGTAGCCGAACACGGCGGCGGCCGCGAGGGCGATCGCGCCGATGCGGCGCAGCATGGCCGCCCGCCGCCGCGGTGCGGAATCGCGAGTGGATGTCGGGATCATGAGTTGCTCCTTCGAAATGCGGGACGGAATGAGGTGGACGGCAGGCGGCGCGCGTGACGGCGTCCGCCGCTGCGTGCGCGTTCAGCCGAACGTAAACGCATAGGCATCGACGCCGGCATCGAGAAACTCGATCGAGAACGTGCGGTCGGCGATCGCGCCCGGTTGCCGGACGAGCTGGTACAGGCGCTGGCCGGTGACGGTGCCGTAGCCCTGCGCATCGACGTCCGTGCCGTGTGCCGCGCCGGGCGCCGCGCCGTCGAGCGTCACGCGAAAGCGCACCGGCCTGCCGTTCGCGCCCGGGCCGAGCACGAGGTGCAGGTCGCGCGCATGGAAGCGGTAGACGATCCGGCCGGCCGGCGCGGCGAGCGTCGCGCGCTCGGCGCCGACCTGCCAGGTGCCGGCGAGGCCCCAGTCGTTCAGGTCGGGGTGCGCGGGCGCGTCGTATCGGTGTGCCGCGTCGCGCACGACACCGCCGGGCGACGTGAAGTCGTCCGCGCGCGCATAGCCGACGTAGGTTTCGGGCGAGCGGACGTCCGCGCTGTCGGCCGCCGCGAGCGCGCCCTTCGCGGGGGCGCCGGCGAGCCCGAGCGGCACGTTCAGCGCTTCCGGGTGGCCGGCTTCGGCGAGCAGCGACTGGATCGCGCGTTCCGACTGCGCGTATTCGCCTTCGCCGAAGTGGTGGTGGCGGATCCGCCCTTGCGCGTCGACGAAGTAGTGCGCGGGCCAGTATTCGTTGCCGAACGCGCGCCAGATCGCATAGCCGTTGTCGATCGCGACCGGGTAGTCGATGCCCAGGTCGTGCACGGCCTTCTTCACGTTGCCGATGTCGCGCTCGAACGCGAACTCCGGTGCGTGCACGCCGATCACGACGAGGCCGTACGGCGCGTACTTGCGCGCCCAGGCGGTCGTGTACGGCAGCGTGCGCAGGCAGTTGATGCACGAATACGTCCAGAAATCGACGAGCACGACCTTGCCGCGCAGGCCGGCCGCGCTCAGCGGCGGCGAATTCAGCCACTGCACGGCGCCGTCGAGCGACGGCAGCGTGCCTTCGACGGGCAGCGCGGCCGGTGCCTGCGGCGCCGGCGTCGTGCCGGCGGTGCGCATCATCGCGGCGCCGGCCGCCGGTGCATCACCGGACGTCGCGGCCATCATCGCGCCGCCGGGCGCGGCACCGTTGCCGCTGGCGGTATCGCTCGTCGCGGACGTCGCCGCCGGCGCGCCATGCGAGCGGCCGCCGAGCCGGTCGACGAGCTTCGTCTCGAGGCCGCCCGTCGTGACGGTCGACAACTGCGCGAGCGCCCCCGTGTCGAGGCCGAGCGCGATCGCGCCGACGCCGGCCAGCAGCGCCGCGCCGATCCCGCGCTTGATCCATTCGCCGGCGCCGAGCGAGCGCTTCATCGCGGCGAACACCTTGCCGCCGATCACGAGCGCGACGCCGAGCGACGTCGCCGCGCCGGCCGCATACGCAACCAGCAGCAGCGTCGTGCCGACGCTCGCACCGCGCAGCGCGGCGCCGGTCAGCACGAGCCCGAGGATCGGACCCGCGCACGGCGCCCACAGCAGGCCGGTCGCGACGCCGAGCAGCAGCGACGATGCGGGGCCGGCGGGGCGGCCGTCGCGCTGCGCGAACCCGGTGAGGCGGTTGCCGGCCGCGACGAGCGGGCGCGTCAGGTGTTCGGCGAAGCGCGGCAGCAGCAGCGTCAGGCCGAACACCGCGAGCAGCACGATGGCGAGCCAGCGGCCGGCCTGGTTGGCCTGCGCGACCCAGCCGCCGCCGACGGCGGCGAGCGTCGCGACGACGGCGAACGTGAGCGCCATGCCGATCAGCAGCGGCAGGCCGGAACGCACGAACGGCTGGTCGGCGCGCGCGAACACGAACGGCAGCACGGGCAGGATGCACGGGCTCAGGATCGTGAGCACGCCGCCGAGATAGGCAAGGACGATGAGCAGCATGGAGCGGTCTCCGGTCGTTCAGGAAGGCGGCGGCCCGTCAGGCGGCGGCCGGATGGAAGGCGAGCGCGAGCCCGTTCATGCAGTAGCGCAGGCCGGTAGGCGGCGGGCCGTCGTCGAACACGTGGCCGAGATGGCCGCCGCAGCGGCGGCAGTGCACTTCGGTGCGCGACATCCCGTACGACGGATCGAGCGCGGTCGCGACCGCGTGGTCGAGCGGCTTCCAGAAGCTTGGCCAGCCGGTGTGGCTGTCGAACTTGGTGTCCGACGAGAACAGCGCGAGGTCGCAGCCGGCGCACGCGAACGTGCCGTGGCGGTGCTCGCCGTTCAGCGGGCTGCTGTACGGCGGCTCGGTGCCGGCGTCGCGCAGCACCGTGTATTGGGCGGGCGTGAGGCGGCGGTGCCATTCGGCGTCGCTGCGGGTGATCTCGAACGGGGCGGCCGTCGGTCCGGCGGCGGGCGGCGCGGCGAACGCGCGGCCGACCAGCGCACGGCGGCCCGTCGACGACAGCGCCGCGAGTGCCGCAAGGCCGGTCGCGCCGGCGAACAGCAGATGTCTGCGGGTGGGCATGATGGGCTCCTGGAAGCAGGTCCTGAAAACATGCGCACAGAGTAGGTGGCGGGCGGTGTCGAAGTCCTCACGGAAAGTTAAATGAATCGTGATATCTGGGGTGTTCCATAGGGGGGCGGTGGAATCCGTCGATGCTCCAACTGGCAAAAGCCTTCGAACGAGTGAGCCGCCGATATTTACCGAGCACCGGTTCGCGCCACGATTTTTAGTGTTTTTTTAGTGTTCGTCGAATTGCGTGGCTAATCCGGACTTTGGCTTGCCGATCAAATCGGACTGGGAAACGAGCGTTGTTTGGCTGCGGTCGCGAATCACACCGAGCGTCTGATGCGCATTGATAGACGGATGAGTTTGCAAGCTGGCGCGATCGACGTGTGGTGCGCGTGTGGATGCGGAAGGTTGACAGTTTTTACGTCGAAACTTCAGGGGGCGAGTTAGGACGTGCGCGGTTGTGCAGTGAAAGGGGGGCACGGCGCGCTCCGCCGAAGTGGTCCATGTCTAGGCAGGATCCGGCGGAATGAAGGGGAACATAGTAAGGGCTATGTCACCCTTCATTTCGGGACATCTTGAGTCGTACATGAAACTTGCACACTCAGCGCGGCTTGCACATGGCCGACATGGTTCATTGGATGCCGGCCCTGCGCCGTCGACCTAACTGCACTGCCCGCTACAATCGAGTCTTTCCGCTTCTGGCCGTTAGCATGCCTCTACCCCGTACCGACTTCTTCGATCGCGTGTTGCAGGGTCCGTATGACCGACTGCAGGCGTCCGACTTGGCTAGGCTGTACCTTTCTGGCGAGTTCCGTCTGGACGGCGAGGTAATCGGCGCTGAGACGCGGATTGATTTCGATGGGACCGAGTTGACCAGCGCCGAGTACGCGCAACTGCTGATGATCTTCACCGACGCGCGCGTCCATGAGCAGGCCCAGTATGGGGTGGGGCCGGATGCGGCTCCACCTGGCGTGTACTACACCTCGGTGCAGCCCGCGATCCTGCAACACCCGCACAAGAACCGCATCGGCTTGTACGAGGACGTGGACGATGGGATGTCGTTGTATTTTGGAGAGGTCGATGATGACGCGGACGACGTTATGGAACCAGCGATCGCGCAGGCGTTACACATCGATCATGTGTTTCTGCGTCACCAGGCGCCGGATTGGCTTGGCACGGTCGCATTTGCCCTCTGCGCGATAACTGCGCACCGTCTTGGCTATCGCCGGATTACCCTAATCGCAGGGGGCGGGGTGGGCTACGACGCGCATCTGATCGGTTATCGCTATTGGCCCAAGCTCGGTTTCGATGGACCGCTTGAGGGCGATGAGTGCGAGATCCCGGCCTTCCGAGCCTGTCGAACCGTCCAGGACCTGCTGGAAATCGACGAGGCCTGGTGGGGTGCCCACGGCTCGCAGCGGCTGATGGAGTTCGATCTCGCCGCCGACAGCCGGTCCTGGACAAAGCTGCTAGACTATTTGCTGGACAAGGAGTTGATATGAACCACGTGACGAAACCGCTGAAGAAAGCAGCGTCGACGAAGGTTGCGGCGAAGCTCATCGTGCGCGTGTCGCAACGCGCAAAGAAGCCGGCACCGCTGACGGCGGACGGCAAGGCGCGGCTGCGTGCTGCAGCGCGCCGGCCAAGCACGCGCGTGACGCCGGAACTGCCGGAATGGCGCAAGGCGACGTAATCCAAGACGGGCCGGTTGGCCCGTTTTTTTTGGCCTCGCTCAACGCCGAGACCTATTTTTACCGCGGGTCTCGAGCAGCTTATCCCTGTGCGGTCGGGGCACGGTGATCTGCGGCCGTCTGTTCGCCAGTATCGGCCGCGACCGTATCGTTGGGCCCGTGAAGGCCGGCCGGCTTGTCGCCCATCAGCGAGCGAAGCTCTCGGGCCAAGTCGTCGATCGCCTCACTAATCGGCCCGCGTACCTCAGTGTCGATCTCCACCCACCTGTTTGTCCGCTCTGGGTCTTGGCTGTTCCGTGCGTCCCGCGAAGTGATTTTGTTTCATCCTCCCCCAAAGAGAGCCCCGTGCTGCGGTGAGCCAACCAGCCCGTGTATCCAATTTTGCTTTCCGGACATGCCAAGTAAACTTGGATCTTGTTGATGAAGCGAAGTAAAACTGGAACTTCGTGGAAAGGTCGCGGAGATGTTTTTCTCGGAGCGGCGTATCAGCGGTGACGGGCCGGCGACTGGCAGACGCATCGGGCTGTAGTCGGCCACGAGGCGTCGGTCGCCGGCACAGTCACTCGGACGCGTGGACCTCCGTTCCTCACTTGCAAGCGGCCATTTGGGGCGATCCGATCGTCTCAGTCGCCGGGAGCCCTTCGCTAGCGCGCAGCAGCCGTCCTTTCAGACGGAAGGCCGATTGCCGGCGCCCTCTACATGCCGCTCAAAACGTGCCCTGGCTTTATCGGTCTCGACAGCGCTCAAGCTCACGCATCAACTGATGCATTTCATGTTGTCGCCCGAGATGCCAGTCGGTCACGATGTTGAACAACCCTCGCGTCCACGAAAACGGTGCCCACCGGAACGGGACGACGATGCGCGGTTGGCGGGCTCGCAGCCCTTTTATGACGGCCTTAGCGACGTCATCCGGTTGTATCGGTCGTCGCAACGGTGCAGGAAATCCTTTTTCAATCAATTTCGTCGCTAGCGCATTTCCGCCAAAGCCGACCTTGGCAATGGCTGTCGCCACCCATCCCGGATAGAGCACGCTCGCCGTGGACCCGGTGCCGCCCAGTTCGGCGCGCAGTGAACGCCCGAGCATCTCGACTGCGGCTTTGGACGCTGCGTAAGGCGCATTCACCATGCCGTTCACGAATGCGTAGGCCGATGAGGTGACCAAGACCTGGCCTCGATTGCGCAGGATCTCCGGCAATGCGGCCTTGACCGTGCGCCAAACCCCGAGCAGATCGACCTCGACGATTCGCTCGAACTCCTGTTCATCGCAGCTGTACATGGTGGCGGGTAGATCGTGCCACGAGATGCCCGCATTGGCGAACGCAATGTCGAGGCGACCGAATCTATCGACGGCGCGTTGCACGACCGCCTTGGTGGCGGCAGCATCGGTGACATCGAGCGCCAAGGCGAGCGTGCGCTCGGAGTCAAACTCTGCGGCGAGGCGGTCCACTGAAGCCTGCGTCACATCGGTTAGAACGAGTCGTGTTCCACATGCATGCAACGCACGCGCGGTCGCAGCGCCAATGCCGCCTGCAGCACCCGTGATAAGCACGACTTTTTCCTGAAGATCGTAAGCCACTTTGTACTGCTCCTCTGCTATTGGTTTTCCATTGCTGCGCAAACAAGGGGTGATGGATGCCGGGTCATCGGCTCCGCTGATCATGCGAAGCCGATCGGTTCCCGCGGCCACCGATTGCCATTCATTTCGCCGGAGCGTTCGCGGCCGAATCGTTCCAGCCAGTTGCCGATGCCAGACTGATGGCGCGTTCAATGTCCCCGCCGCGAAAGCCGGCGCGTTCGACGAAGCGCCTGAAGAAGCCGGGCGCCTTGGCCACGATCGTGTTGATCTTGGGTACGACGATCATGTCCGCGCGGCGCTCGATGCCTGCCACGATGTCCCGCACGACCTGCTCGCGCGGGATCATCTTCCAGAAGCCTCGATCGTTGCCTCCCCACAATGCACGGCCGGCCGGATCGGCGACGACATCGTCCATCAGCGGCGTCGGGAAGAACGTCGGATGCGCGCTGCCGACCCCGATACCCAGATGACGAAGCTCCAGACGGATGCTGTCGCACATCGCCCACACGCCCGCCTTGCTGGCCGTATAGGACGCCTGTAGCGGCGAATGTACAAACGCGGCCATTGACGAAATCGCCAGCATGTACCCGCGCTGTTGCTGGACGAATGGCAAGCCGGCACGGAACGTGCGCCACACGCCGTTGAGATTGATGTCGATGACACGATCAAACGCGGCCGGGTCGATGGTGGCCATTGGGGCCATGGTGTCAATGCCCGCGTTTGCGATGACCACATCGATCTGACCGAAGTGATACGCCGCCTTGGCCATTGCGGCTTCCAGGCTTTCGAAATCGCGGACGTCGGCGGTCCAGCCAAGAACGTCGGAAGGGTGGCCGAAGCTGCGAGTTTGCGCAGTGAGCTTGTCTGCCTCCAGATCGAAAAGCGCGAGGCGCGCACCCCGTGCGTGTAGCGCTTCGGCCAAGGCCGATCCCAGGCCTCCGGTGGAACCGGTAATGGCCACCACCTTGTTCGCCAGCTTATAAGTCGACATGCGCGCCTCCTTGCTTCGTTGGAACGTGACGGCGGAGAAACGCCAGCTGGTCGGCGATCACCTGTTCGAAGTCCTTGCCCACATAGATGTCGAAGTGGCCTGCCCGATACGCGCGCACTTCGCCTTTGGGTGCGCGGCTGGCATACCGTTTCGTCGGCTCCGCCGGAGCGACGGAGTCGGCTTCGCAAATGCAAAACAGAATCGGGCAGGAAATGTCGGCTGCCTTGCGACCGGGGCGGTACCGAACGATGTTCAGGCCGAAGCGTGCTGCGACCTGATTGCGAAATGCAGTACCGTCAGGTACGAGCGCGAGATAGCCATCCAGGGCATCCGGTGCGGTCATCAACGCACCGCAACTGGGCGGACCCGCCGTCGGCACCATCACCGGCGCCCTGCCGACGAGGGATAGCAGCACATCGAATAGCGCGAGCGCGGTAACCTTGAGCGCGCTACGCCAGTTCAACGCGAACAACGACGCGACCCCGTCCGTGAACGGGCATTGCGCGATGGCAGCGGCAATAGTTCGGTCGCGTGCTGCGGAGAGAATCACATGACCGCCGCCGAAGGAGGTCCCCCACAGGACCACCTGATCCGGCCGGAGATTGCGGTTCCCGCGTGCAAAAGCGATCGCACCCGACCAGTCCTCCAGTTGCCGATCGATATCGAGCAATTGACGAGGGGAGCCGTCGCTCGCACCGAAATGTCGATAGTCGAACACGAGGCACGCGTAGCCCTCCGCGCAAAAGCGTTGCGCATAGGCATCGAGCCGCATTTCCTTGATTCCACCCAGCCCGTGCGCCATCACGATGACAGGAAACGGGCCCGTCCCGCGAGGCTCGTACAGCCAGCCACGGCAATGTTCTCCGCGGCCGCCTGCTACGAACTCGACATTTTTTCGCCCGGCCATGTGTCCCCCAAGGTGTGCGACAATAGATTTCGATCCAATGTTGTAACGCATTCTAACTTTGTAATGCGATCCATCTAGTGAGGTAAACCCCGTATGGAATCGAGAACTCAGCGTCGGGCCGCCGCGACCCGCCTGGCGATCCTGCAAGCCGCCGAGACTTTGCTGACGGAGGGCGGACTAGCCGCGGTCACGCCTGAATCGGTTGCGACCCGGGCGGATGTCGCAGTGCAGACGCTCTATAACCGTGTCGGTGGCCGTTCCGCGCTGCTCATTGCCGTGGCAGAGCGCGCGTTGGAAGAAAACCGCGAGTACATGGACGCGGCCTATGCATCTGATGGCGATGTGGAGACGAAACTACGTTGTGTGGCAGCTGCTTACGCGCGGTTCGCCAAGGAGCGCCCGCACCAGTTCCGTATCCTTGTCGAACCACCGAATGAGCCGGAGGCGCTCGCGCGCATTGCTGCCCTGATCAGACAGCAAAACGCCAAATTGGCCGCATTGATCAGCCGAGGTATCGACGAAGGGTGGGTGGATGCAGACGTCGATCCGGAACACGCGTCGACGGCGCTGTGGGCAATGATGAATGGCGTTATCAGCCTGATATGGCGCCCCGATAGCCTGCGACTGGATGTCGATCACATCGACGACCTACTGGGTACCACGATCTCATTGTTGACCGACGGTATCAAGAGGCGGGGCGATTGACGCGTTGACCGCAGACAACTCGGCGCCAGCACGAACTTCAGGCGGTTCTCAACCGGTCTTTCGTCAGGCGGCCCTCCAGGCAAGTGGTGCCCGCATGCCAAGGGCTTCCTTTCGGTCGCTTTCGCTTCATGTTACTTCCGAGCTTCGGCCAGGAAGTTGGATGAGTATTACGAAGGCGTGAACCAAAGGTAAGGACCTGAATTGCAACGGTGTGGACGATGGCGGGAATGGCCGTTGTACCTCGCACGCTGCCGTCGATTCAGGCAGCGTCGAAGGGCTGCAATGGGTCGTTCAGAGTCGTTCGCGGCGCGCCAGAATGGCCATTCGCTGTCTCGTACAGCTCCTGACGTTGGGCTGAATGCGCAAGCAGGATAGGGAACCTTATCACTATGGCACGATCGCCTGTTCAAACTCAGGTTTCGTATAACGCGTGACCCGGGTTGCGGTCGCTGCATCGATGCCAAACGGGAGTTGGCACTGTTCTTCGTCTGGCTGCGGCCAGTGACAACTTTAATTCGCAATGTGCAACCTCATGAATTCCAGAGAATTCCGCATCATTCGGTGCACGTCGACCTGCGAAGTGACATCTTTGCTTCGGAAACGGTGACAAGTTTATTTTGGCCTACGCGAGCGCGATCGGCTTACCGCAGACGATATTGGTCGACGTGCAGGCGAGCACGGCGCCCGCCGTGGGACGTTGTATCGTCCTCTCGAATGAATGATGAGCCCATGCTCGGTACCCTGAGGTAAACCCGAGCGGAATGTAGCATGGGCTGAACAGGTTTCTAGCCTGTCAATCTTGACGGGGAAGCCGGATTGGCGAGAGAGAGGAGGGAGTGGCGCGCGGGCGCCGTTGATTGTTTTTGGCACAGCGTCAGCGGCACATTCTCGACTTACTTTGCTTCTTCGGCGTCGAGCTGTTCGAGCTGCGCTTTTACCCAGCCGCCGAACTCGGCGATCTCATCACGCAGTTGGTCGTCGGCGTTGACCGTGATCATCGTCATCGCGTACATCAGATTGCCGTCGTGTCCCGGCCAGGTGCGCCACATGCGGCGATCGCGAAGGGGCTCGCCGCTCACGAGTCTGATACGCGAGCGCTCCTTTACATTATCCTTCTGTCTCCGACCGCCCGCCCGATCCGATGAAGCGTCCGCCGTTCTCCACTCAACTCATCATGCTCTGGGCGCTTGTCGCGGCGCTCTGCGCGACGCTTGTCGCGGTGGTCTGGATCATGGCCAGTTCCGCCGAAGGGCAACAGATCGCCGACGCGCGGGCCGCGGGCGAAGCGGCCTGCGAAGCGGTCGCCTCGCGTTACGACGCTTCTTCCGCTTCGCCCGGCGCCGGATCCGGACCGGAACTGATGCACGCGATCCTCGACATCGTTCTGGCCCGCGCACCGGACATGGAGGGCGGATTCTGGCGATCCGGCGCGGCACCTGCCGAGGGCGGCTTTCTCGCATACTCGTTTCCCACCTATCAGGGCAGCGGCATCAAGCGCGACGTTCCGGAAGCGGAAATGCCGCTGATCCTCCGGACGCTGCGCGCCGCGGTCGCGACGCACGCCACGACCGCGAACGTTGTCGAAGGCGCGCAGGATGCCGTGATTGCGGCGGCATGTCCGGTACGCGCCGGATCGGGGCTGTTCGTGTGGATGCTGACGCGTGCGCGCCCGCCGCTGGGCCGTCACGGGGAACTGCTGGCAACGGGCCTCGCCGCCGTGCTCGCCGTGATTCTCGCGATCGCGGCGGCGCTGGTCGTCGCGCTGCGCCGATGGAAGCGCAATCTGGCACGGATCGAGAGCGGGCTCGGGCGGGACGGTCGCGAGCATCCCCTTCCGTACGTCGGCGAACCCGATCTCGACCGGGTCATCGATGCGTTCAACGAGCGGGCGCGCCGCGCCGACCGGTTGCAGCAGCAGGCCGTCGAACTCCGCACGCGCCTCGCGCAGGCCGAGCGCTTCGGCATGCTGGGCAAACTGGCCGCGCAGGTCGCGCACGAGATTCGCAATCCGATGGGCGCAATGCGGCTGAAGGCGGAAAACGCGCTGGCCGGCGATGGCGGGCGGCAGCAGGATGCATTGCGCGTGATCCTGGCGCAGATCGAGCGCATCGATGCGCAACTGTCAGGCCTGCTCGCGCTGACGCAGCCGGTGCGCGCGCATGCGACACGGGTCGACGTCGATGCGTGGCTCGTACACGCGGTGGACGCGCACCGCGAGCTTGCGCAGCGGCAAGCGATCGACTTGAGGTTGTCGCTCGAGGGGCATGTCGACCGACTCGCGCAGCCGGCGGATTTTCCCGCATTCGATCCCGACCAGATGCGGCGGGCGCTCGACAATCTGTTGCTCAACGCGCTGCGCCATGCCGGCGACGGCGGCGCGGTCACGCTCGCCGCCGCGCGTCGTGCCGTTGCCGGGCGTGACTGGCTGAGGATCACCGTGTCGGACAGCGGCCCCGGGGTTCCCGCCGCGCATCGCGAGCGGATTTTCGAGCCGTTCGTGACGGGGCGTGCGGACGGCACCGGCCTTGGCCTTGCCGTCGTCCGCGAAGTGGCCGCCGCGCACGGCGGGCGGGCGTGGCTTGACGATGTACCGCGCGGTGCATCATTCGTTATTGAAATCCCATGGCAACCCTCCTCATAGTCGACGACGACGCGGCATTTCGCGACGGCCTGGCCGAGACGCTGGCCGATCTCGGTCATCGGGTCGTCGAAGCCGCAACCGGGCGGGCCGCGTTGAGCACGCTGCGCGACGGCGGCCGCATCGATTGCATCTTTCTGGATTTTCGCCTGCCGGACCTGGACGGGCTCGCCGTCCTCGCGCAGTTGCGCGGCGATCCGGCACTGGCCGCCATTCCGGTCGTGATGCTGACGGCCCATGCGACCAGCGACAACACGATCGACGCAATGCGGCTCGGTGCGTTCGATCACCTGACGAAACCGATCGGGCGCCGCGACATCGCGCAACTGCTCGCGCGCATCGTTTCCGCGAACCAGCCGCCGGCGGCCGCCGAGCCGCACAGCGGCGGGTTCGCACACGAACCCGCATCGAGCCGCCCGCGGCTGCTGGGCGTGAGCGCGGCGATGCGCGACGTGCAAAAGCAGATCGGCCGCGCGGCGACGAGCGACGCGACCGTGCTCGTCACCGGCGAGACGGGTACGGGCAAGGAGGTGGCGGCCCGCGTGCTGCATGCCGCGTCGATGCGGCATGCCGGACCGTTCGTCGCGGTCAACTGCGCGGCGATTCCGGCCGATCTGCTCGAAAGCGAGTTGTTCGGGCATCGCCGCGGGGCGTTCACGGGCGCACACGCCGATCGCGCCGGGCGGCTCGTCGAGGCCGACGGCGGCACGCTGTTCCTCGACGAGATCGGCGACATGCCCGCAGCCATGCAGGCCAAGCTGCTGCGCGCGCTGCAGGAGCGCCAGGTGACGCCGCTCGGCGCGGATCGCCCGACCGGCATCGACATTCGGGTGGTGGCCGCGACGCATCGCGATCTCGCCGCGGCCGTCGCGAACGGCACGTTCCGCGAAGACCTGTTTTATCGGCTGAACGTCATTCCGCTGCACCTGCCGCCGCTCGCGGAGCGCGTGGCCGACGTCCTGCCGCTTGCCGCGCATTTCCTGGCGTGCGCGGCAGGCGCGCGTCCGTTGCACCTGACGAACGACGCCCAGCGCGCATTGCTCGATCATCGCTGGCCGGGCAACGTTCGGGAATTGCGCAACGTGATGGAGCGGGCCGCCGCGCTGGCGCCCGGGCCGGCCATCGCCGCGACCGATCTCGGGCTCGGCAACGTACAGAAGCTTCAGTCCGGCAGCGACGCGCTCGCGCTGCCGGCCGGGCTGTTCGACATGCCGCTGCCCGATGCGCTGGCGGCGGTCGAGCGCGCCGCGATTTTGCGCGCGCTCGAGCGCGCGAACGGCAATCGCGCGGAGGCGGCGCGACAGCTCGGCATCGGCCGTCAGTCGCTCTATGCGCGCATCGCGCATCTGGGTATCGAACGGGGTATCGAGCGCGACGACTAATGGTGCCGTCGAGGCTGTCGGCATTGCCGACAACCGGTGGGGAAACGTGTCGCGAAACCCGACACGTTCCGGGCGGTGCGTCGTCCGATGCCCCGCCTGGCGGGCGCGCGCATGCTGGCACGCGGGTTGCAGATAACGATGCATCGCAACCCTTTGCCGGAGCCTGTCATGATGTCGCATCCTTTCGCCAGCCGCTCGTGGCCGCCGCGCCGCCGCACGGCCATTCACCGTACCTGTCGTGGACTGTGCGCCGTCGCGTTGATTGCCGCTGCGACGGCGAGCGCGGCGCAGACGCCGCCCCCGCCGGGTGCCGATGTGCCGCCCCCGCCCCCGCCCAGGGCCGGCGTCGTGCCGCCTCCGCCGCCCTTGGCTGCCGTTCCCGGCAACGACATCGCACCGGATGCACTCGTGTCCGGCACGCTTTCGCGCCTGACGATCAACCCGGAAGGTGCGGTCGACGGCTTCGTGCTGACCGACGGGACGCTCGTCGGCGTGCCACCGCATCTCGGCACGCAGCTGATCGCGCTCGTGCGGCCGGGCGAGCGCGTAACGGTGGCCGGCGAACGTCGCTTCGGCGACGACATCCACGCGCGCGTCGTGCGCAATGATCGCACCGGCGCGTCGCTGTCCGACCAGCCGCCTGCGCCTGCCGCGCCGGTGCCGCCCGCGCTGCGCGGCGTCAATCTCGCCCGGCTGAGCATGTCCGGCGTCGTGCGCCGCGTGACGCGCGCGCCGCGCGGCGAGCCGGACGGCGTCATGCTCGACAACGGCGCGATCGTCAAGCTGACCGTGCCGGCCGCCCAGCAGTTCGGCGGGCTGCTCGTGCCCGGTGCGCGCGTTGCGGCGCTCGGGTACGGCACGCGCAATGCCTATGGCGAAGCGCTGCAGGCCACGGCGTTCGGCTCGCCGGGCCATGTCGTGAATCTCTATGACGACGTCGCGCGCTGATCGCGCGACGCCTTCCCGCAATTCATTAAGGAATCCTGCCATGCACTGGATCGATCCCGCCTGCCTGCCCGAAACGCGCGGCCGCGTCACGCAGTTCCTGCTCAACCCCCACGGGGAAATCGACGGCCTGATCCTGAACGGCGACTTTCAGATTCACGTGCCGCCGCATCTGGGCCGCGAGCTGGTCCGCCATGTCGAGGTGGGTGACCGCATCCGCGTGCGCGGCGTCAAGGCGCGCGATGCCCGGATGATCGCGGCCGTGCAACTGACCGGGCGCGACGGTGTCGACCTCGTCGACAACGGGCCCGCGCACGCCGCACCGCGGCTGTCGCAGGCCGCCCGCAAGACGATGGAGATGAGTGGCGAAGTCGCGTTCACGCTATACGGCCCGAAAGGCGAGTTGAACGGCGCGTTGCTGACGAACGGTGTCGCGCTACGTATGCCGCCGCATGCGGCAGCGGAATTGAGCGACTATCTGCGTGCCGGAGTCCATGTCATGGCGTGGGGGCATGGCGTCGTCACGCCGTACGGTGCCGTGCTCGAGGTGAACGAGATCGGCGAACTCGTCGACGCGGACGACGAATGAACGCGCGTCGATCATGAGACCGGCACGCGCGCTCGAGGCGCTCAATTTCTTTCTGGCCGACGTGCAGGCCGGCATTGGCCCGTTCGTCGGCGTCATCCTGCTGTCGCGCGGCTGGAGTGCCGATGCGATCGGCTCGGTCATGGCGCTGGCCGGGTTCGCCGCGATGGCCGCGACGCCATTCGCCGGGGCGCTCGTCGATGCGCTGCGCGCGAAGCGCGCGCTGATCGTCGCGGCGACGGCCGCGACGACGCTGGCATCGCTGGTGCTGATGGTTGCCGGCGACTATCCGGTGGTGGCGGTGTCGCAGATCCTGGTCGCCGTCAGCGGCGCGGTGCTGGCGCCGGCCATTGCGGGCGTGACGCTCGGTATCGCCCGCCCGCAGGGCTTCGACCGGCAGTTCGGCCGCAACCAGATGGCGAGCCACGCGGGCAACGTCGCCGGCGCGGCGCTCGCCGGGTGGCTCGGCTGGCATGCGGGATTCGACGCGGTGTTCGCGCTCGTCGCGGTCTTCACGATCCTCGCGATCGCGAGTACGCTGGCGATTCCCGGGCGGGCTATCGACCACGCGTGCGCGCGTGGCCTCGATGCGGAACCTGCGGCGCCGCGAACGAACGCCGCGTATCGAGATGCATGCGGAGATGCGTGCGCGGGAACGGCGACGTCGCGCGTCGGCGGCTTGCGCACGCTGGCCGCGAACCGGCCGCTGGTCGTGCTCGGCGCGTCGCTCGCGCTGTTCCATCTCGGCAACGCCGCGATGCTGCCGCTCTACGGGATGGGCGTGGTCGCCACCCATCGCAGCAACGCGACCGTGTTCACCGCGCAGACCATCGTCATCGCGCAGCTCGTGATGGTCGCGGCGGCGTGGCTCGCGCCCCGGCTGATACGCGCGCAGGGTTACTGGCGCGTGCTGCTGCTTTCCTATCTGGTGTTGCCGGTGCGCGGCGTGCTTGCCGCGATGCTGATGAGCGAGGCGGGTGTCTGGCCGGTGCAGGTGCTCGACGGTATCGGTGCCGGCCTGCAAAGCGTCGTCGTGCCGGCGCTCGTCGTGCGCCTGCTGCACGGTTCCGGCCGCGTGAACGTCGGGCAGGGCGCCGTCGCGACCGCGCAGGGTATCGGCGCGGCGCTCAGTCCGGCGCTGGGCGGCGTGCTCGCGCAGCACTTCGGTTATCCGACCGCATTCGTCGTGCTGGGCGCCGTGTCGACGGGCTCGCTCGTGCTCTGGCTCGGCCATGCGCGCTCGCTGAGCGGCGTGTGCGGCAAGCCAGGCGATCTGTCGGCCACGTCGTCATGAACGTGCTTTCCCTCGTCATGCCATTCCCGGCCTGCCCGTGAATTCCGTTTCGCTTGCGTGGCTGATTGCCGCGTCGCCACGGCGGGGGGCGTCATGCGTCCGGGCGGCTGGCCCGGCGCGCATTCGGATCGATTCCAGGCCCGGCATTCTGTCGATGCGTGCGGTGCGATGGCCTGACGGCGCATCGCACCCGGACGCGGTGCCAGAAGCGGCATGGCATGGCGCTTCTAGCCCGTGTGCGAGATCGCATCAGAACAAATGCTGGATGCCCGCATAGACGCCCGTCTGGCTATGCCCGGGTGTCGGATTGTCGTTGTAGCCGCCGCCGGCGATCGGGCCGCCGGCACCCGCCGCGTTCGACTCCAGACCGAAGTTCGCGTTCTTACTGTTGCGAACGGTAGCAATCTGCATGTCGAAGAGCGTGCGCTTCGAGATGTTGTACGTGCCGCCCACCGTATAGATGTTGGCGTTGCCGCCGCCGTGGTTTGCGTTGACGTGATAGACGGCACCGGTCAAGGCCGCAGCCGGTGTCGCCTGCCACGTGACACCGCCCCAGACCTGCTGCGTCGACGTAATCCCGTTGTTGGCGGTCGGCGCGCCGTTCGCGTGCGAGGCCTGATAGGCCGCCTGCAGCTTGAACTGGCCGAGGAACACGTTCACGCCCGCGAAGTACTCCCGGGAATAGTTGAACACGTCCGAGAACTTGCCGTTGACGTCGCGCGCCTCGTCGTAGATGCCGCGCACCTGGAAGTACGAATTCGTGTAGGTCAGTTGCAGGCCGTCGGCACGACCTTGCGCGGTCGTGCCGTTACCATTCCAGCTGGTTGCATTCGACAGCGAATACTGGCCGTACACGTCGAAACCGTAGAAGCTCGGCGACTGGTACGAAATGTTGTTGCTCGTCTTGTTCCAGTTGCGCCCGCGCACGAGCGAGCCGGATGACCAGGACGTCTGGCCGAGCGGATCGAAGTCCCACAACCCGTTCGAAATCGAGAGCTCGCGGCCGAGCAGCAGCGTGCCGTAAGCGTCGTTGGAAAAACCGACCGTTGCCCAGCGATCCCAGATGGAGCCGGTGCCGCCGAGGCTGCCGTTCATCGCATTGAACGAGCCTTCGAGGTGGAAGACCGCCTTGTTTCCACCGCCGAGATCCTCGGAACCTTTCAAGCCCCACAGGCTGGTACCCCAGTCGCCGCTCTCGGCACGCCAGCGGCTCGTCGTGCCGCCGTTGCCGTTGGCAATGCCGCTCAGGTACTCGATGCCGGCGTCGAGGCGGCCGTAGAGCGTGACACTGCTTTGTGCGTGGGCGACGATGCCTGCGGACATCAACGTGGCGGCGAGTATTGCTTTTTTCATAATTGTCTCCAAACCTGTCAGAAAGAAAAAACGTATTACTGCGGCACAACAGACCCGGTCAGTTCTTTATTGAATAAATTAAGGAAAACGAAATTATCTGTCGTGGAAAACGGATCGCGTATCAACAGGGAAAGTGAAATGTTCTTTGCTTGCGGCATGTCCAGCCGGGAAAACTGGACGAAAAGGGTCTCCTTGATCGGTATTGATGTGGGACGAAACTACGGGCGATTCACGTAGTACAACTATTCATATATGAAATACCGGACCGTCTGATGCTCATGACGCCGGGCTTGGCCCGGCGCCCCTTGGCGACGATCTGCGGCGCGATCAGTCCGATCCACGACCACGATGCACGCCTAACGTGCGGCGAGCACCTCGAATCGGTAAGCGATTTCAGTTTGCGTGCCAGGGTTCAATGCAAGTGCCGTCCGGACCCCGCGGGAATTGATCGGATTGGGCGCGAGCGAAGCCGCACGGCCAAGCTCGAATGCACTCGCGACCGGCTCGATGCCCACGCAGAGGTTGCGGCTGTTCCACGGCGCGTACGCACGTCCGCGGTTGCTGATCCACAACAGCAGTGACGGCAGCGCGTCGGCATCCCAGGTCAGGCGATAGCGTGCGCCGGCGACGGCGTCGGTCATCGTGACGGAACCGTCGATTCCGCAGAGCTGCAGGATTTCTTCCGTGGGCTGCGCGAGCGGTAGCTGGTCGAATGCACCGAAGCCGCCCTCGCCGAGCGGTACGCGCTCAAGTGATTCGAACGTCGCGCCGGCCAGCGCGCTCGATACGCGCGGTTCCGGACCTGCCGGGTGCACCATGCCGAAGCGGTACGTGCCGGGCTCGATTCGAAACGCGCCGGTGAGTGTCGGCAGCGCGAGATTCGGGTGCAGGCCGATAGGGCAGCGAGCCGACTTGCGCGCTTCGATACGGAGAACGATGTCGAAGGCAGCGCGAGCCGGATCGGCGCGCACGATGCGAGTCAGTCGCGCGATCGACGATGTCTCGGGGTATTCGATTTCAATTTCGATCTCGTGTGCGGTTTGCCTCACGAGTGACCACACGCCGGTACAGCCGTAACCATGCTGAAGGTCGTCGCTGGTGTCGAGTGCGACGTCATCCGGGACGATCGGCGTTGCGGCGGCTTTCCGCCAGCCGGGAGGCAGTCGGTCGGGCGAGTAGGGAACACCGAATGGCACGCACGGGAATTCGCTTCGCATGACGCCCAGCAGCCCGGCGGGTTGCGGCTCGGCCTGGCCGAGCCACGGCGCTTCGTAAAACGGACGGAGCGTGCGGCCGCCTTGCTGTAATGCAACGCCGCCGAGCATACCTCCTGCTGCATGGAGATCGAACGCGCCGTGCGCCCATTTGAGATGCCAGACTGTATCCATTGCTTCGTCAGGTGTAGTCGGAGAGAACGCTTCTACGATAGGAAGAGGCATGCCGGAGCGGATCAGTTCTCTTCCTCGCTCCAGCAGGTGCCGTATCTCGCCAGCAACGCGCTGGCCTGCGCAGGCCCCCAGTTTCCGGCCGAATAGGGTTTGGGCGCCGCTTTCAGGTCGAGAATCGGCGCAACCCAGCGCCATGCGGCTTCCTGTTCGTCGCGACGCACGAACAGCGCGAGCCGGCCGGCGATCACGTCGAGCAACAGGCGCTGATACGCCTCCATCCGGTCTTGCCGGAAGAAGCGGTCGAACGCGAGATCGAGGTAGACGCCTTGCAAGGTCATGCCGAGCCCCGGCCGCTTCGCGAGCGTGCTCAGGCGAATCGATTCGTCCGGTTGCAGCTGGATCGTCAACCGGTTCGAGCCTGCCAGCAGCGCCGTCGGACCGAGCGTCGAATGCGGCGGGCGCTTGAACGTGACGACGATTTCAGCCACGCGTCGCGCCAGCCGCTTGCCGGTGCGCAGAAAGAACGGCACGCCGGCCCAGCGCCAGTTCTCGACCTCGGCCTTGAGCGCGACGAACGTTTCGGTCGGACTGTCGGCCCGGATCCCGGATTCGTCGAGGTAACCCGGTACCGACTCTCCGCGGACCACCCCCGCGCGATACTGTCCGCGCACGACGCTCTGATGCAAGGCTTCCTCGGTGAGCGGCTTGAGCGCGCGCAGCACGCGCAGCTTCTCGTCGCGCACGGCGTCGGCTTCCATCGACTGAGGCGGTTCCATGGCGACGATCGCAAGCAACTGCAGCAGATGGTTCTGCACCATGTCGCGCAGCGCGCCGGTCTGGTCGTAAAAGCCGCCGCGCCCGCCGACGCCGAGTTCCTCGGCAACCGTGATCTGAATGTTGTCGATCCATTCACGGCGCCACAGCGGCTCGAACATCACGTTGGCGAATCGCAGCGCGAACAGGTTCTGCACGGCTTCCTTGCCGAGGTAATGATCGATCCGGTAGATCTGCTCTTCGGAAAAAATCTGGCCGACCGCATCGTTGATCGCCGTCGACGACGCGAGATCGTAGCCCAACGGTTTTTCGAGCACGATTCGCGAGGTCGGCGGGGCGAGCCCTGCCTGCGCGAGCGCGCGGCAAATCGGCACGAACAGCGATGGCCCTGTCGCCAGATAGAAGATCTGGCGCGACGACGCCGGCGAGAGCGCGTCGGCCAGACGCGAGAACGTGCCGGCCTGGCTTGCGTCGAGCGCCACGTACGAGAGCCGCTCGCGGAAGCCGCGCCACGCGCTTTCGTCGAACCGGGCCTGCGTCAGATGCGGTCGCACCGACACGTCGACCCAGTCGAGGTAGCCGGCCGTATCGAGTTCATTCTGCGCAACCGCGATGATGCGTCCCGCGGGGGCGAGCAGGCCATCGCGGTGAGCGGAGTAGAGCGCCGGCAGGATCTTGCGCATCGCGAGATCGCCGGTGCCGCCGAACAGCACGAATTCGAACGGAGCCTGGGTATCGGAGAACGGGAGGTGCGCATTCATGGAGTTTCGCTCGTGGCTGCGTTGGCCGATTCGATCAGCGCATGTACTTCGGCCGCCGTCGGCGCATAGGCGCCGGCGTGCGACGCGACGAGCGCCGCACAGGCGGCGGCGAATCGAAGATGTTCCGTCGCGGGTGCGTCCGGGCGCGTCAGCAGGCTCGCCATCCAGCTGCCGACGCACGCGTCGCCGCAGCCGACCGTGTCGGCGACCGTGACCTTGAAGCCCGGCTGAACCAGCGTTTCATCACCGGCGAAGAGTTCCATGCCGGCCGCGCCGCGCGTGACGAGCACTGCAGCCTGCGGCGCCCACGCACGGATTTGCGCGAGTGCGGCTGCCTCGTCGAATTCCGGGAACAGACCGGCGAGATCCTCGTCGGACACCTTGATGTAATCCGAGAGACCGATCATCGTGCGCAAGGTGTCGCGGTACGACGGGTCGGCCATCGGCGCACGAAAGTTGGGATCGAACGAAATCCGCTTGCCGGCGGCGCGCGCCGCGAGCGCAATGTCGATCAGACGCGAGGCGAGGGGCTCGCGCACCAGGCCGAGACAGCCGAAATGAATGATTTCGGCGGCGTCGAGCCAGTCCGAAGGCAACGCGGCGGGGTCGAACGCGAGATCGGCGCTATTCTCGCCGATGAAGAAATATTTCGGTGGCCGCGTCTCGACCACCATCGCAAGCAGCGGCGGGCGGTCGACCTGCTGCGTGAAGCGCATGTCGAGGCCGGCTTCGGCGCTCTTTCGCATGAGCTCGTCGCCGAATATGTCGGCGCTCACGGCACCGGCAAAGCCGGTCGGCGTGCCGAGGCGCGCGCCGACGCGTGCGACGTTCCAGCATGCGCCGCCGGCAACGCTGTGCCAGCGGTTCGTGTCGTCTCGAATGAAATCGGTCAGGGCTTCGCCGAAGATGACCAGTCGCGGTAGCTTCATCATGGGATTCGGGAGATCAGGCCGCAGCGTGGCGCCGCGTCTTGAAGCGGTTGATCAGTTGGTTGGTCGAGCCGTCGTGCGAGTCAATCTGCGCGGGGGTGAGCAACTCGTCCTCGATCGCAACCGCGAGCTTTTTGCCGAGTTCGACGCCCCATTGATCGAACGAATTGATCCGCCATACCACGCCTTGCACGAATACCTTGTGTTCGTACAACGCGATCAGCGCGCCGAGGGATGCCGGATCGAGCGTGTCCAGGCAGATCGTGTTCGTGGGCCGGTCGCCTTCGAAATTGCGATGCGGTTCGGTCGTCGAGCGCGATCCGTTCATCAATGCCTCCGACTGCGCGAAACAGTTTGCGACGAGGACGGCATGGTGATGATCGAACGCGTGATGCGGCCGCATGCACACGATGAAGTCGGTCGGAATGATCGCGGTACCCTGGTGCAGGAGCTGGAAGAACGCGTGTTGCCCGTTCGTGCCCGGTTCGCCCCAGATGACCGGGCCGGTCGCGTAATCGACGCGCTCGCCGCCGAGCGTCACCGATTTGCCGTTGCTTTCCATGTCGAGCTGCTGCAGGTATGCGGGCAACCGGTGCAGATAGTTGTCGTATGGCGCGATCAGCTGGCTCGTCGTACCGAGGAAGTTCTGCTGCCAGATGCCGATCAGGGCGAGCAGGACGGGCAGGTTGCGGGCAAGCGGTGCTTGCGCGAAGTGACGGTCCATCGCGTGCGCGCCGTCGAGCAGTTGCTCGAACGCGTCCATGCCGGCCATGATCGCGATCGGCAACCCGATGGCGGACCACAACGAGTAGCGTCCGCCCACCCAGTCCCAGAACGCGAACATGTTGCCGGTATCGATGCCGAATTCCGCAACGGCCGTGGCATTCGTCGACACGGCGACGAAGTGGCGGGCGATCGCCGCGTCCGGCGCACCGCTGTCGAGCAGCCAGGCGCGGGCGGTATGGGCGTTCAGGAGCGTCTCGCGGGTCGTGAACGTTTTCGACGACACGATGAACAGCGTCGTCTCCGGGTTCACGCGCTTGAGCACTTCGGCGATGTCGGCTGCGTCCACGTTCGACACGAAATGCATCGTCAACCGTTCGTGCGCGTAAGGCTTGAGCGCCTCGCACACCATCTTCGGCCCCAGGTCCGAGCCGCCGATGCCGATGTTGACGATGTCGGTGATCTCGCGGCCCGTGTGGCCGCGCCACTCACCGGAGCGAACCGCGTGGGAGAAGCGTCGCATCCGGGCCAGCACGTCGCTGACCTGCCGCGACACGTCGACGTCGTCGACGATACGCGGCGTACCCGAACGGTCGCGCAGCGCGACGTGCAGCACCGCGCGGTTCTCCGTGCGGTTGATGCGCTCGCCGGCGAACATCGCGTTGCGATACGCATCGACGCCCGCCTCCTGGGCGAGGGCGAGCAGCAGGGCGATGGTTTCGTCGTCGACGGGGTTCTTCGAGTAATCGACGAAAAGCCCGGCCGCCTCGAGGCTGAAGCGCGATGCGCGTGCCGGGTCGCGGTCGAATCGTGCGCGAATCGAGACGCCGGACAACGCGTCCCGATGGCTGGCGAGCGCGCGCCACGCGCGCGTTTGGGTCAGTGAGGTCATGGTCGTGTCAGGCCTGGGATGCGTTGGGACGGGTCAGTGCGAGCTCCAGCCTTTGTAAGCT
>NZ_JANKOG010000040.1:0-43413 GCF_024656005.1 Burkholderia sp. SCN-KJ | reverse complement strand
TATCAAAGTCCCGTCGTCGCCCGGCTGGCGAGAGTACAACGCCTGCTCAAGTGCATCCAGAGCGAAGTCCGTGGTCATCGATGAACTGGCGCGCCAGCCACCGATGCGACGGGCGAACACGTCAATCACGAATGCCGCGTGCAGCCAGCCCTGCCACGCCAATACATGGCGAGATCCGACACCCACTGTCGATTTGGCCGCTCAGCCTTGAACCGCCGATCGACCCATCGAGCCTGACGCGTTGGCGTAAGCGCCCGGGCGAAGCGGGCGTTGAAGAATTGCTGGCCGAGACGATCGAAGCCGCAGCGCGGGATTCTGATATCGGCACTGGAATTGAATGGTGAAATTGCCCGGTGTCAACCTTCCGGAACACGGCCGGATGAACATCCACAAGTATGCCCTGCTCGCATTTGCGCGGTGCCTCTCGCGCGGTCGATCGCGGATGGCAGGGCGGAACTGCAGCCATCGTCGCGTACCGACATAACCGCCGTCAGAGGACGCTCATCAGTCAATGGCTGCGGTCACGTTCATCGGCAGACGCCCGGCTCAACCATAACCGCTTAGTGAGTCATTCTGCGCTGATAGTCGTCACAGGTTTCCACTTGGCGCCTTTCACCTGATAGAGCGTCGACGTCGGGTGTTTCAGGTCACCGTACGAATCGAATTCAATCTTCCCCGTGATGCCGTCGTACTGAATAGTTCGCAACGCAGGCATGAATACCTCCGTTTTTGCGGAATTCACCTGTTTCATCGCGTTGATAGCCACCCACGCACAGTCATAGGCGAATGGCGCGTAAGTCAATGTATCCGCACCAAATCTCTTTTTGAATTTTTCCGCAAACGCTTTGCCTTGGGGAAGGGACTCGACAGGCCGTCCATACTCCCACGCCATTGCGCCCTCTGCGGCACTGCCCGCAACTCCGAGGAAGATGCTGTCGGCAATGCCACCACTTCCTACGAACTGCGTCCGCATGCCGAGTTGTCTCATCCGCTTGGTCAGGAGCGCCGCCTGGTTATCAAGGCCGGCAAAGTACAGAAGATCTGCGTTCGCCGCCTTGATGTTAGTGAGCTGCGCGTTGAATTCGACGGCCTTGTCGTTGGTGTATTCCGATGCAACGATATGGCCGCCGGCCGCGATGACTGCTTTCTTGAATTCTTCCACGGCTCCCTGGCCAAATGCCGTGCGGTCGTCCATCACTGCAATGCGCTGCGCCTTGGTGACCGTTACTGCGTACTTTCCTGCATTGCCGGAGTTCTGTGCGTCGGTGGCGATAATACGAAAGACGTTCTTCAGCCCTTGCTTGGTTATGGCTGGGTTCGTGGCAGCCGGGTCTATCAACGGAATGCCCGCCTTGGCAAATATCGGCGAGGAGGGCAACGCAACTCCGGAGTTGTAGTAGCCCACCACGGCGACCACTCCGTCGTCGACGAGTTTCTGGGCTACTTGCACACCAATGCGCGGGTCGCCCTGATCATCGACGGAGTCCAGCTCGAAGCGCACCTCCTGCCCGCCCAGCTTTGTGTGCTGGGCGTTGGCTTCTTGGATGGCGAGGCGAACACCATTCTCGATGTCCTTTCCGTTGGCAGCTCCGGCGCCGGTCAGCGGGGCTGAAACGCCGATCTTCACGACCTGCTGCGCAATCGATTGGCTGCTTGCAAACAACATGGCGACGGCAGTCAGGCCAGTGGCAAAGCATTTTCTAGAGGGGTTAAGCATCACTACACTCCAGGATGTGACAAGAATCGGCGCGAGAGATCAAACACGCCCTGACAAAGCGATTCGACTGGTTACGTTTGTAGCATCCTGCAGCCTGGCAGCCTGCCCGAAAGTGCGATGTTCTCGCTCAAAGCAGTAACAGGAGACCTGGCATTGCAGCGTAGCAAGCCAAATTGACCGCTCAAGCTACATTTTCTGCGCACATTCCCATACCTTTGGTAATGCGAGGCGTTGTGTAGTGTAGTGTTCGCAGATTGGAATCCGAAAGGATGGGACCCGCGACACCATTATTGGCGCGGGTTTGCGGCCATAATGACCTCAATAGCTGGGCGTCAAAACCCTCCGACCCCTGATCGTCGAGGCTGGCTTCCTAGGGAATGTCCTATGGATGCCTTTACGTGCACTGCTCCGCCTGTGCCGACGCGGCGGCACGCGGCGCCCGCTTGCGCGTCGCCAGCCAGCACAGTATCGAGCCGCCGCACACGCAGAACGCACCGGTCCAGAAGCCGGACGAGAGCGATGCATTCAGCAGCAGGGCGGCGAGGCCGGCGGAAATGACCGGAATGAAGTACGACACACCGGCCAGGATCGCGACGTTGCCGCGCATGATGCCGATGTTCCAGGCCGAATAGCCGAAGCCCATTGCCGCAGACGCGAGCACGAAGCAGGCGAGCGCATTGAAGCTGAACACGATCGTGTGCTCGCCGTCGAGCAGGTATTTGATCCACAGCGACAGCGCGACGAGGATGAAGAACGGCGTGATGCCGTTCTTGCCCTTCGCGATCTTGATCGTGACCGTGCAATACGCGGCCCAGATCAGCGAGCCGGCGGAAGCAAGCCCGTAGCTGAGCGGGTTGTCGACGACATTGGCCACCATGCCGGCCGTATCGAAACCGTGCTCGCCGCCGAGCACCCAGCCGACGCCGGCCATCGCGAGGATCACGCCCGGCACGATCAGCAGGTTCGCGCGCTGCCGGAGAAAGAGGATCGCGAACACCATCGTGAAGGTCGGCCACAGGTAATTGACCATGCCGACCTCGATCGCCTGGCGCGCGGTGTGCGCGTTGCCGATCGACAGCGACAGGCACCATTCGTATGCGACGAACAGCACGCTGCCCCACAGCAGGTAGCGGCGCGGGAAATCGTCGAGCCGCGGCAGCCCGGTCGTCACGAGCAGCAGCGCCGCCGCCCCCGTGTAGATCATCGCGGCGCCGCCGGTTGCGCCGAAGCTGTCGCTGACACCGCGAATCAACCCTACCACCGAACTCCATAAAACGATTGCGACGAATCCGATCAGCGTCGCCCTGTTCCTGCTGTTCATGCCTGTTTCCTGCCAATACCGGGTGAATACGTTGCGCCGGGCCGATTGCCCGGCAGATGCGACAAACCGGCCGCGATCGCGCGTGGCGATCGCGGCCGGCATGCGGGTGCTGCGTGTCGATGAGATTATGCGGCGCGGGTCGGGACGTCGATCCAGATGGTCTTGATCTCGGTGTACTGGTCGTGTGCCCAGATCGACTTGTCGCGGCCGCCGAAGCCGGAAGCCTTGTAGCCGCCGAACGGGGTCGTGATGTCGCCTTCGCCGAAACAGTTTACCGTCACCACGCCGGCCTGTATCGACCGCGACAGGTGAATCGCGTTGTTCAGGTTGCTGGTGTAGACCGATGCCGCGAGGCCGTAGACCGAATCGTTCGCGAGCGCGATCGCCTCGTCGGTGTCCGTGAAGGTCGTGACGGCCAGCACCGGCCCGAACACTTCCTCCTGGAACAACGTGTGGTCACGGCTCACGCCGTCCACCACGGTCGGCTCGACGAAGATGCCGTTTTCGGTCGAGCCGCCGAACACCACGTCGAGCTTGTCCGAGCCGGCCTGGTCGAGGAACGAGCGGACCTTGTCGAAGTGCGCCTTGCTGATCAGCGAGCCGACGCGGTGCGCCGGATCGAGCGGGTCGCCCATCTTCCATTCGCGCATCTGCACGCCGATGCGCTCGAGCAGCGCCGATTTGATGTCGGCGTGCACGATCAGGCGCGACGACGCCGAGCAGTTCTCGCCCATGTTCCAGAACGCGCCGTTCACCACATGCTGCGCGACCGCGTCGAGGTCCGCGACGTCGCGCATCACGACGGCCGGGTTTTTGCCGCCGCATTCGAGCACGATGCGCTTCAGGTTCGATTCCGCCGCGTAGTGCAGGAAGCGCCGGCCGGTCGCGGTCGAGCCGGTGAAGCTGACCATCGCGACGTCCGGGTGGCGGCCCAGCGGCTCGCCGACGTCCTTGCCGCCGCCCGGCACCACGTTGAACACGCCGGCCGGCACGCCGGCTTCATGGGCGAGTTCGGCCACGCGCAGCGCGGTCAGCGTGGTTTCCGTCGCCGGCTTCACGACGATCGAGCAGCCCGCCGCGAGCGACGGGCCGATCTTCCACGCCAGCATCAGCAGTGGGAAGTTCCACGGCAGCACGAGGCCGACCACGCCGATCGGCTCGCGCACCACCAGCGCGAGCGCGTTCGAGCCGACCGGCGCGGTGTTGTCGTAGATCTTGTCGATCAGCTCCGCGTGCCAGCGGATCGTGTGGATCGTTTCCGGCACGTCGATGTTCTGGCATTCGCGGATCGGCTTGCCGCTGTCGAGGCTTTCCATCGTCGCCAGTTCGTGCGCGTGCTGTTCGAGCAGGTCCGCGAACTTCAGCAGGATGGACTTGCGCTGCGACGGCGGCAGCTGCCGCCAGCGGCCGTCGGCGAAGGCGGCCTTCGCGCGTGCCACCGCATCGTCCACGTCGCTGGCGTCGCACGCGGCGACATGCGCGAGCACCTGATCGGTGGCCGGGTTGACCGTCGCGAAGGTCTTGCCGGAGTTGGCGGGGCGGAACGCCCCGTCGACGAAGGCCTGAGTCGGCAGCTTCAGTCCGGCCGCGAGGGCCGCGTATTGCGACGCGCTGAGCAGTTCCGCCATCAGGCCTGGCCTCCGACGACCGCCGCGATCTCGCGCTTCACGTCGGCGACGATCTGTTTGAGGGTCGCCTTGTTCGCTTCGTCGAGCGGCTGCAGCGGTGCGCGCACGCCGCCGCTGCGCAGGCCGGCGAGTTCGCTGCCGTACTTGATCGACTGCACGAACTTGCCCGCGTCCTCGAGGAAATCCATCAGCGGCATCATCGCCGACATGATGCGGCGGCCCTTGCGGAAGTCGTTCTCGACCACGCACGCCTGGTGCAGCGCGACGTGTTCCGCCGGCAGGAAGTTCGAGCCCGCGCAAACCCAGCTGCTCGCACCCCACGCGAAGAATTCGAGCGCCTGGTCGTCCCAGCCGCACGACACGCTGATGTTCGGGAATTCGCGCGCGAGCATGTGCAGCTGGCTGGTGCTGCCCGAGCTTTCCTTGATCGCGACGAAGTTCTTCGACGCGGCGGTGACGGTGCGGAAGAACTCGCGGCCCATCGACACACCCATGCGCGCCGGGTAGTTGTAGAGCATCACCGGCAGGTCGGCGGCGCGGTCCACCGCGATTGCATGCGCGGCGTTTTCCTGCTCGGTCGGCAGCGCGTACGGCGGCGAGCCGACCAGGATCGCATCAGCCTTGATGTCCTTCGCCGATTTCGCGTATTCGATCGAATCCTCGGTGCGGATCGCGCCGGGGCCGATCACGAGCGGCACGCGCGTGCCGATCACCTGCTTCGCGTACGTGCCGAGCTCGATGCGCTCCTGCATCGTGTGCGCATAGTACTCGCCGGTCGAGCCGCCGATGATGATGCCGTGCACGCCGGCGCCGATCAGGTATTCGAGGACCTCGGCGAACGCCGCCTTGTCGATGCCGCCTTCGGCGGTCAGGGGCGTGATGGCCGGCGTGTAGATGCCGTTGAATTGCATGGTGTGCTCCCGCTGGAATGAAAGTAAGCGTTGCGTGGGTAATGCCGACGCCGCGACGGGCGCGGCGTGCGTGAAATGCGTGTCAATGACTGAGCGAGGCGGCTTCCTGCAGCGACAGCGATGCCGTTTCGGGTGCGAGCGCGACCGAGGCCAGCAGGCCGACGAACGACACGGCCGCCGCCGCGTACATCGTGTTGCCGATGCCGATGTTCTGCAGCGCGATCGGGACGAGCCACGTGCCGACCGCCGCGCCGATGCGCGACAGCGACGCGCCCATGCCGACCGCGAACGCGCGGATGTCGGTCGGGAAGATTTCGTTCGGATAGACGAGCTGCAGCACCTGCGCGCCGCCGATCAGCAACGCGTATGCACCGAACAGTACGAGGATCAGCAGGGCCGAGCCATTCGAGCACGCGCCGAGCGCCAGCAGCGCGAGCGCGGACCACAGGAAGCTGTGGATCACCAGCGCGCGGCGGCCGAGCGTATTGATGACGCGCGTGGCGAGCGCGCAGCCGACCACGAACAGCAGTGTGATGGCGACCGAACCGTACGCTTCCCAGTCGCCTTCGAGGTGCAGCGCCTGCAGCACACGCGGCGCGAACGAGTAGACCGCGAACACCGGGATCACCGAGCAGGTCCAGAACAGCACCACGAACAGCATCCGCTTGCCGTAGCCCGAGTGCAGCAGCGCGCCGAGCGAGATCTTCTGGTCGACCGGCTCTTCCGGCAGGTTGCGGATCGAGAACGACGGGCCGTACACCTTGCGGATCACCGCGTCGGCTTCCGCCTTGCGGCCCTTGTTGAGCAGCCAGCGCGGCGATTCCGGCGTGCCGATGCGCACCAGGAACAGCGCGACGCCGATCACGGCCGGGCTCGCCAGCACCCAGCGCCACGCGTCGGGGCCGCCTTGCGCGAGCAGGACGTTGCCGACGATGTACGCGAGCGCCGCGCCGAAGAACCAGATGATCGTCAGCAGCGCGAGGCGCGGGCCGCGGTACTTGCGCGGCATGAATTCGGTCAGCAGCGAGCCGGCCACCGGGTACTCGATGCCGACGCCAATGCCGGTGATGAAGCGCAGCACGAACAGCGCCTCGCCCGATTGCACCCAGAACTGCGCGATCGAACAGACGATGAATATCACGGGGCCGAAGAAGTAGGGCCGGCGGCGGCCCATCAGGTCGGTCAGCCAGCCGCCGAGGAAGCCGCCGACGAAGATGCCGAGCAACGCCGACGCGGCGATCATGCCTTCCCAGAAGCTGGTCAGGTGCAGCGCGGCCGAGAACTGCACCATGGCTACGCCGATGATGCTGAGCACGTAGCCGTCCATGAGCCAGCCGCCGCCCGAGCGCACGGTGAGCAGCTGGTGAAATCGGTTGAGGGGTACGTCTTCGATGGATACCGTCGTTTTTGCCATTGGCAGTCGTCTCCTTCCTTCCTGATGAAATGGGCGCGATCTCCGTGGGGCGCGCGGTGTTGGCGCGGTGCCCGATCGCTGAATCGTGGATTTGGGTGGGGGGCGTTCGGTGTGGCCGGTTCAGCTCTCCAGGCCCGCCTTGCGCTGGCCCCACCAGAGCGTCGCGTTGACGCCGGCCGACAGGAACGGCTCGGGCGGCGTGCGGTTCGGGCCCGACGTCGCCAGCAGGAAATCGGTCAGCGCATCGCGCTTGCCGGCCAGCCAGTCGGCGAGCAGCGTGCCCGTCACCGTGCCGCGCGTGATGCCGAGGCCGTTGCAGCAGAGCGCGCCATAGACGTTCGGCGCGAGCTGGCCGAAGAAGCCCTTGTGGTTCTGCGACAGCGCAAGCGAGCCGCTCCACGTGTAGTCGAACTCGACGTCCGGCAGCATCGGGAAGCGGCGCTCGAACGAGAGCCGGTGGCGCGCGAGCGCGCGTTCCCGATGACGGTCGTTCGGGCGGCCGTTCGGATTGAAGCTGAAGCTGTTGCGGATCAGGATGCGGTTGTCGTGGGTGCGGCGCACCGTGCTGCCGAAAGGGTCGGCCGGAATCACGCCCCAGAACGGCTGGCCGCCCAGTCGCGCCTGCTCGGCGCCGGTCAGCGGCCGCGTGAGGCTCGCGTACAGGAACACCGGCAGCATCGTGCGCTGGAGGAAGCCGAAGCGCATGCCGAACGCGTTGTTCGAGAGCACCAGCTTGTCGACGACGATGCGGCCGCCGGCATGCCCGAGCACGATCTTGTCGCCGTATTCGACGTCGGTGATCGGCGTGTGCTCGTGCAGCGTGACGTTCGGCGGCAGGCTGTCGGCCAGACCCTTCACCAGCGCCGACGGCTGCAGCAGCATCGTGCCGGGCGTGAACAGCCCCTTGCGGTAGAAGCCGGTGCCGATATGCGCGGGCAGATCCTTGCCTTCGATCACTTCGTACGGCTGGCCGAGCTTGTCGAGACCGCGCCGGTAAGCGTCGAGCACCGCGACGCCGCGCGGTTCGACGGCCGCCTGGTACTTGCCCGACGCGCGCAGGTGGCAATCGATCCCGTGCTCGTCGACCAGCGCGCGCAGGATCGACTGGCCGAGCAGGTTCAGTTGCAGGGTCGTCTTCGCCGTATCGATGTCGCCGATGTAGTCGTCCGCGCCGATGTCGTGTGGCAGGTCGATCGCGAAGCCCGCATTGCGCCCCGACGTGCCGAAGCCGACTTCCTGCGCATCGACCAGCACGACTTCGTCGTCCGGGAAGTTCAGCGCGAGCTGGCGCGCCGCGGCGAGCCCGGTGAAGCCGGCGCCGATCACGCCCCAGCGCGCCTTCGTGGTGCCGGTGTGGCACGGCCGCGGCACGCGCGGCGGGCTGGTGTGGTACCAGCCGCACGCCTCGTCGTCGGCAGGCAGCGCGCCGACCCTGACCTTGCGCGCATCGCGTTGAGGCTGCGCAACCGCTTCTACCGTCGGCGAAGTAACCCTAAGCATTCCTGAATCCAGTGTCTCGTTGATTGAAACGACACGTGCGTGCGAATGCGCCCGTGTCCTTATTGGTGATGTCAGCCCTTGGCCGTGCCGGTGATGGGGGCGATGGCGTCGGGCCGTCGGCGGCGGTGTCCTGGTGCGCCATCCGCCTGTCCGGAAAGAATTATGTTGCCGTGCGTCTAATAAACTATACTTAGTAGACAAACTATAGTCTAACAATCGGATCGCGGGAATTGAGGGTTAACCCGCGACACATCGAGACGCACGACTGACGATGGAGGGAGACGGAGAAGAGGGGGAGCCGGCCGCGCGACGCATCGGATGCGGTGGCGGCGAGTTCTTCAAAACGGGAAGGAGGAGGCGACGGCGCACGCATCGCGCGCGGGCCGTTGGGACAGGGGGCAGCGCTAGCCATGGCCCCGGGCGGGGCCGTATAGTACGCGCTTCAGATTGACGAGGGCGTTATGAAAGGAACGGGTGGGGAGTCGGCACCGGCGGACGTGGCACAAACGGTCGATCGCAAGTCGGCCTTGGGCGAGGCATTGCGGCGCCGGATCGTGAACATGGAGCTGGCGCCGGGCGCGCTGATCGACGAGGCGGCGCTGGCCGACGAGTTCGGCATGTCGCGGCCGCCGATTCGCGAGCTGATCCGGCAGATGGCCGCGGAAGGCTATATCGAGCTGGAGACGAATCGGGCGCCGCGCGTCACGTCGATGAATTTCCAGTCGCTGCGCAGCTTCTTCATTGCCGCGCCGGTCATCTATATCGCGACCACCCAGCTGGCGGCGCTGAACGCGACGCCCGACGACATCGCGCGGCTGCGGACGATACAGGCGCATTTTCGCGCCGCGATCGAAAGCGGCAACGTCGCGAACCGCGTGTTCTACAACGACGAATTCCATCTCGAGATCGGCCGAATCGCGCAGAACGATTACCTGATGCCGAGCCTGCGCCGCCTGCTGATCGATCACGCGCGGCTCGGGAAGATGTTCTACCGCTATCCGACGACGGACACGATGCAGCACACCCTCGAAAGTGCCGTCGTCCAGCACGACCAGATCATCGATGCGCTCGAGCGGCAGGACGCCGACGCGGCGGGGCAACTGGTCCGCGACCACTTCGAGCTGTCGCGCCGCCGGATGACCGAGTACGCCGCGCCGCAGGGAATGGCGGTTGCCGTGAACCTCAGCGATCCGGTGTTGGCGCAAGACAAGAGATAGCGCAAGAGGGGTCCATGGTGTCATGGTCGCCAATTAGCTGGCGGACCGGCAATCATCTGCGCTGCGAGCCGGCAGGCGACTTTGCAACGGAGGCCCGCTGGATTCACCGTACGACGCATCGCATCTTGTATTGGAGGCATTCCCCATTATCTCTTCCGATAATGGCGGCGCGGCGGGCGCTCTATCGAGAGTGGCGTCATCGCGACGCCGCTTCGACGCCGCCGTTGCTAGCCGTCAGTCTGACTCGCAAGCTGCAATATTCAAATAATTGAAAGGTTTGCGATGAGACGACCCGCGGGCAGCCGGTGGGGCTGCAGACGACGGGTTCGTCGACGCAGCGTACGACCTCAGTTTTGAGAGTGAATGCCATGTCGAAGAAGCAGCTATTTGCAGACAGACTCCTCGGGGTGACTTTGATTTCCACGCAAATTTCCGGTGTGGGGCACCTAAGCCTGGCGCGGACCTGCCTTGCGTCCCTTTATAAATTGCTTTTGCAATCAAACACCTGCTGACTACCCTGCGTGGCCAATTTGCAGATTGAACCGCCCCGGGTTTGGTGTAAGCGTCATTTCGTGACCGCATGGACAGAGCCTAAGGCGGTGTCCAAGGCTGGTCGTTCAGCAGGTCAAGCACCCGGGTCCAGTCGAACGGCAGCAGCGCTTCGTAGTCGAGAGCGCGCGCGGCCATGCTGTCGCCGAACCGATCCCGCACACGTGCACACGCGTCGCTCATCTCTGGCTCGACGCCGCCCTCGCGCAGCGTGTCGCACACTTCCCGCATCTCCGCCGCACGCCGGCGGCCGTGCTCGGCGACACGGCTGATGAACACGTGCGGTGCGAACGCGCGCGCGGCGGCGGGCAGTTTTTCCGACTGGAACAGTTCGCTGTCGATCCGGACGAAATCCGCGATGTGCTTCGGACGTTCATGCATGCTGCTTGCCGCTCCCTGAGTAACGTGGGCCAATCAGCGAAAGGCTAGGCAGAAACCTGCCGATGCGGGCAGCGAAAAAGCGTGACCGGCTTGGCATTGGCCGCCATCTGCGTGCCGCGGTTGCCGTTCGGCCCGCAGCCCGCCCGCGAACCGCGCGGTCTTCACGGGCACTGCCCCGCCCACGCCGGCGCGGCCGGCCGCGGTCATCACGTCCAAAGCCGCTCGCGCAATCGCGGGCCTGATTTCTCGGTAGTTTCCCTTAAGTCCTCGCGTCGGGATTTTCCCCTAGCGGACGCTGCCGCGCGCTGCACGCGCCGCCGGGCCGCCGTTCCCGAAAAATACCGCACAGCCGCGCCGGCATTGCGTTTCGCATTTTTCGCACCGTTTTGCGGCGATCACCCCTTTTCGCCCCGAAACGATGCATTACCAAAGGTATGGAAAAGCGCACAGAAAATGTATCTGGAGCGACGAAATTGGATTGATACGCTGCAATCACTGAATCAGCGCCGTCAACCACGCGATAGCGGCATCGACCTCGGCAGCAAACGGGCAATCGATGGCGACACGTGCGAAGTTCGCGGTTTCCGTTACCAGTTAGTCGGGATGACAGAATGGCCCCAAATCTGACGTTTGCACCGGGCGACGTACTTCCCCCCGGAGCAATCCACACCGACGGTGCGCCGTCGGTCGCCCGGTCGAGTACCGCGACCGGAACCGACATCCTGACCGTCAAGCACCTGTCGAAGATTTTCGGTCCGAAGCCCGAGCGTGCGATCGAGATGATGAAGCGCGGCATCGGGCGCAACGAGATCTTCGCCGAAACCGGCAACATGGTGGCGGTCGACGACGTGAGCCTGAGCGTGCGGGCCGGCGAGATCTTCGTGATCATGGGCCTGTCGGGCTCCGGCAAATCGACGCTGGTGCGACTGCTCAACCGCCTGATCGAACCGACGGCCGGGCAGGTGGTGCTCGAAGGCCGCGACATCGCACCGATGTCGACGCCGGAACTGCGCGACGTGCGGCGCCAGAAGATGGCGATGGTGTTCCAGTCGTTCGCACTGCTGCCGAACCGGACCGTGATCGACAACATCGCATACGGGCTCGAGGTCGCGGGGATCAAGAAGGCGCAGCGCTACGAAGTTGCGCGTGCCGCGCTGGAGCGCGTCGGCCTGGGTTCGTACGAGAAGCTGCTGCCGAGCGAGTTGTCCGGCGGCATGCAGCAGCGCGTGGGGCTGGCCCGCGCACTGGCGGTGAATCCGTCGGTGCTGCTGATGGACGAGGCATTCTCCGCGCTCGATCCGCTGATCCGCTTCGAAATGCAGAACGAACTGCTGCGCCTGCAGAAGGAGGAGCAGCGCACGATCGTGTTCATTTCCCACGACATCGAGGAAGCGGAGAAGATCGGCGGCCGCATCGGCATCATGAAGGACGGCTGCCTGATCCAGGTCGGCACGCCGGCCGAACTGATCCAGACACCGGCGGATGCGTACGTGCAGGACTTTTTCCGCAACGTCGACGTGTCGCGCTTCCTGAAGGCATCCAGCATGATGACGCAGGTCGAGCGCGGGCTGCTTCGATGCGATGCCGGCACGTCGTCCGACCGCTACCTGAACCAGCTGATCGACAGCGGCGCGGAATGCGGTTACGTGTGCGACGAGGCCGGCCACTATCTGGGCTGCGTCACGGCCGCCACGCTGCACCGGTCCGGCACGCGGCCGATCCGCGAGGCATTCATCGATGACGTCAACGCGGTGTCGATCGATACGGATCTTCACCAGCTCGCGTCGATCGCGCTGACCCAGGATCACGACGTGCCGGTGACGGACGCGGCGGGACAACTGGCGGGCGTCGTGTCCTGCCGGACGATACTCAAGCAGATGATGCAACGGAGGGCAGCATGAATTCGTCGGTGATCGGGAAGTTCGCGGAAAATTTCGTCAACTTTCTGTTTCTGCATTTCCGCGGTGGCTTCGACACCTTCTCGGCGGGGCTCGGCGCGGTCGTGAAGCTGCTCGAGGACGGGCTCGCCGCCGTGCCGTTCATCGCGATGGTCGTGATCCTGGTCGGACTCGCGCTGTGGCGCCGCGGCATCGTGTTCTCGATCTTCGTCGGCCTCGCGCTGCTTGTCATTCACTACATGGGCCTGTGGGCGCAGACGGTCTCGACCCTCGCGCTCGTTACCGCGGCGACGTTCTTCAGCCTCGTGATCGGTGTCCCGCTGGGCATCTGGGGGGCGCGCAACAACCGGATCGGCATGATCCTGCGCTCGCTGCTCGACTTCATGCAGACGATGCCCGCGTTCGTGTACCTGATCCCGGCCGTGATCCTGTTCGGCCTCGGACGCGTGCCGGCGGTGATCGCGACGATCGTGTTCGCGATGCCGCCCGTCGTGCGGCTGACGACGCTCGGTATCCGGCAGGTCCGCGAGGAACTGATCGAGGCCGGCCGCTCGTTCGGCAGCACCGACTGGCAGCTGCTCTGGAAGATCCAGCTGCCGAACGCGTTGCCGTCGATCATGGCCGGCGTGAACCAGACGATCATGATGGCGCTGTCGATGGTGGTGGTCGCATCGATGATCGGCGCGGGCGGCCTCGGCGAATACGTGCTGAGCGGGATCCAGCGTCTCGACATCGGGATTGGATTCGAAGGCGGGCTGGGCGTCGTGCTGCTCGCAATCGTGCTGGACCGCCTGACCGAGAGCTTCGGCGTGAAGGCGAAGAAGAAGGTGAAGAAGCCGATGGTGCGTGCCGGCAAGGCGGGCCCGCGTGGCGCCGCACGCACCTGACGGATGCGGCAGTCGGAGGCAATTGAAGGACGATGAAGCGCCGCGGCCACGGTGCCGCGGCGGAGCCGGTGTAGCAGTGCGTGGAGACCAGAAACGCCGATCGAAGGCGTTCCTCATCCTTGAAAGACTCGCGTGATTAAAAAGGAGTACTAGATGAATACCCATACGTTCAAGTCGCTTCTGGCGAAACTTGCGGTATCGACGGTGGTTGCCTGCAGCGCAGGTGTGGGCGCAGTGTCGGCTGCCGAGCCGGTCAAGATTGCGGTCACCAACTGGGCGGACGTGCTCGCGGTGGCCAACGTCGCGAAGTACGTGCTCGAGACGCAGCTCAAGCAGCCGGTGCAGTTCGTGCAGGCCGACATCGGCATCCAGTACCAAGGCGTCGCGCGCGGCGATCTCGACATCATGGTCGGCGGCTGGCTGCCGGTCACCCACGGCACGTACTACGCGAAGTACAAGAATGACCTGGATGACGTGGGCATCATCTACACCGGCGGCAAGAACGGCTGGGCCGTGCCGACCTACGTTCCGGAATCGGAGCTGTCGTCGATCGCCGACCTGAACAAGCCGGAAGTCAAGAGCAAGCTGAACGGCACGATCCAGGGCATCGAGCCGGGCGGTGGCCTGATGCAGGCGTCGGAGAAGACGATCAAGGCCTACAACCTGGAAGGCTACAACCTCCAGGCATCGAGCGAGGCCGGGATGCTGGCCAGCGTGTCGCGTGCGTACCAGTCGAAGCAATGGATCGTCGCGACGGTCTGGAGCCCGCACTGGCTGTTCCAGAAATGGCAGATGCGTTACCTGAAGGACCCGAAGGGCACGCTGGGCGGTGAAGAACAGGTCCACGCGTTCGCGTCGAAGAAGTTCGCCGGCAAGTTCCCGCGCGCCGACGTGTTCTTCAAGCACCTGAAGCTGACGCTGGCCGACGTCGAAGCCATCGAGTTCGAAGGCAACAGCACGAACGACTACGCGACCGCCGCGAAGAAGTTCGTCGACGCCCATCCGGACAAGCTGAAGGCCTGGCTGCAGCAGTAAGGCCACGCGCCGGTCATGCGGACGACGCGATCCGCGTCGGGCGCGCATGCCGGCCGATGCCGGCGGCCGGGGCCGTCACGACGGCGCCGGCCTTGCAATGTGCGGTACAGGCAATCCACACAGCACGTAACGAATCGCGTCGCGGAGTCACAAGTGAACGAGAACGCCCGATTTTTTGCCGAAACGCTCCAGAGCCGGGATCCGGTGATCGCATCGGAAATCGCATTGGAGCTGCGTCGCCAGCAGACGCAGATCGAACTGATCGCGTCCGAAAACATCGCATCCGCGGCGGTGCTGGAAGCACAGGGCACCGTGTTGACGAACAAGTACGCGGAAGGTTATCCGTCGCGCCGGTACTACGGCGGTTGCGACCATGTCGACCGGATCGAGGCGCTCGCGATCGATCGCGCGTGCGCGCTGTTCGACGCGAGCCACGCAAACGTGCAGCCGCATTCGGGCGCGCAGGCCAACGGCGCGGTGATGCTTGCGCTTGTCAAGCCGGGCGACACGGTGATGGGGATGTCGCTCGATGCAGGCGGCCACCTGACGCACGGCGCGCGTCCCGCGCTGTCGGGAAAGTGGTTCAACGCAGTGCAGTACGGCGTGAGCCCGGACACGCTGCGCATTGATTACGACGACGTGCGCCGGCTCGCGCAGCGTCATCGCCCGAAGCTGATCATCGCCGGCTACTCCGCATATCCGCGCGCGCTCGACTTCGCCGCGTTCCGCGAGATCGCGGACAGCGTCGATGCGAAGCTGATGGTCGACATGGCGCATATCGCCGGCATCGTCGCGGCCGGCCGGCATCAGAACCCGGTGCCGTTCGCCGACGTCGTGACGTCGACCACGCACAAGACGCTGCGCGGTCCGCGCGGCGGCTTCATCCTGACGAACCGAGCCGACGTCGCGAAGCAGATCAATTCGGCGGTCTTTCCGGGGCTGCAGGGCGGCCCGCTGATGCATGTCGTCGCCGGCAAGGCGGTGGCCTTCGCGGAAGCGCTGCGCCCGGAGTTCACCCGCTATATCGACCAGATGCTGCGCAACGCGCAGACGCTCGCGCAGGTGCTGACGGCCGGCGGCCTGACGCTCGTCACCGGCGGCACCGACAACCACCTGCTGCTGGTCGACCTGCGCGCGCGGCGCATAACCGGCATGCAGGCCGAGAAGGCGCTGGAGCGTGCCGGCATCACCTGCAACAAGAACGGGATTCCGTTCGATACGGAAAACCCGACCGTCACGTCCGGAATCAGGCTCGGCACACCGGCCGGCACGACGCGCGGCTTCGGCCCCGCGCAGTTCGAGCAGATCGGCGACATGATCCTCGCGGTCCTGGCGGCGCTCGAGCGCAATCCGGACGGCGACGAGGCCGTCGAGCGGTCGGTGCGGACCCGCGTGCGCGACCTGTGCAGCCAGTTTCCCATTTACGCGCATGCGGAGGCGTTCGCCTGATTCCTGAATCGGGCCGGGGCCGTGGCATTGTCCGGACAACGTAGTGAATCGATCGGCGTGGCTGCGCAGGCGCAGCGGCGTACCGACGACGTTTTGTCGAATTGCCGGTTGCCTGCCTGACGGCGGGAGCCCGGCGCAACCACTTGATTGAGGTATCGAAAATGAGCTTCGAGGGCGTACACACACCGCTGGTCACCCCGTTCGACGCGGACGGCGAAATCGATCACGCACTGCTGGGCCGCCATGCGGCCGATCTCGCGGGCCGGGTGTCCGGTCTCGGCATCGGCGGGACGACGGGCGAATACTACGCATTGAGCTTCGACGAGCGCGTGCGCACCTTCGATACGGTCGCGGCCGCGGCCGGCGGCAAGACGTTCCTGACCGCGGGTATCAACGCGACGACGACGAAGGAGGTGCTGCGCCTCGGCCGCGAGGCGAAACGTGCGGGGCTCGATGCGCTGCTGGTGGCGGCGCCGTACTACGCGCAGCCGACCCAGCAGGAATTGCTCGCGCATCTGCTCGCGGTTGACGACGCGCTCGACATGCCGATCATGCTGTACAACTTCCCGGCCCGCACGGGCACGGCAATCGGCGACGACATTCTCGAGACGCTGCTCGAGCGCAAGAACTTCGTCGCGATGAAGGAAAGCACCGGCGATATCGCGCATCTGCATCATCTGTCGACGCATTTCAGCGGCCGGCTCGTGCTGAGCTGCGGGATGGACGACCAGGCGCTCGAGTTTTTCGCATGGGGCGCGCGCAGCTGGGTCGGCGGCGCATCGAACTTCCTGCCGGAAGCGCACACCGACCTGTTCGACGCATGCGTGAAGCGCGGCGATTTCGCGACCGGCCGCACGCTGATGGCGCAACTGCTGCCGGTGCTCGAGCTGCTCGAGCGCAGCGGCAAGTTCATTCAGTACGTGCGCTACGGTTGCGAGCTGGCCGGCTTGCCGGTCGGGGTCGCGCGCGCGCCGCTCGGTGCGCTGTCGGACGACGAGCGCGACGCGTTCGCGAAGCTCGTGAAGCCGCTGCTGCGCGACGGCCGGTAATTCGTCATGGGCTCGAACCTGGAATTCGCGCGGTTTCCGGCACCGGACGGGATGAACGGATGGTGGGAGAGCCTGCCGCCCGCGCAGGACGCCCGCACCGTCACGTCCGACAGCCGGTTCGACTGGGTCGTCGTCGGCGGCGGCATCACCGGGCTGTGCGCGGCGCGCCGGCTCGCGGAGCTGGCGCCCGGCGCGTCCATCGCGCTCGTGGAGGCCGACCGGATCGGCCGCACGACGGCCGGACGCAATTCCGGATTCTTCGTCGACCTGCCGCACGACATCAGCAGCGAAAGCTACTCGCGCAGCATCGAGGAGGATCGTGCCGATGTGCGGTTTCAGCGGCACGGCATCGACTATGTGCGCGCGATCGTGCGGCGCTTCGGCATCGATTGCGACTGGCGCGACGACGGCAAATTCCACGCGTCGGTCAACAAGAAGGGCGCCGCCGCGCTCGCGCATTTCGCCGACGGCCTGACCCGCATCGGCGAAGCGTTCGAATGGCTCGACCAGGCCGCGATCAAGGCGGAGACCGGCACCGACTTCTACACGGGCGCGCTGTTCACGCCCGGCTGCAGCACGGTACAGCCGGCCGCGCTGATGCGCGGCCTGGCGGCGACGCAACCGGCGAACGTGACGGTGTTCGAACTCAGCCCGGTGACGCGGATCGAACCTCGCGGCGACACGCGTGTGCTGCATTTCGCGGGCGGCACGATCGCCGCGAAGCAGGTGATCCTGTGCACGAACGCGTACGCGGCGACCTTCGGCATGCATTCGAACGGCCTGCTGCCGGTGTATACGTTCGCCTCGCTCACGCGGCCGATGAACGCCGACGAAGTGGCGAAACTCGGCGGCACACGCTCGTGGTCGCTGATTCCGGCCGATCCGATGGGCACGACGGTGCGGCGCCTGATCACCGATCGCATTTGCGTGCGCAACCATTTCGCGTTCCGGCCGGACGTGAAGGTGTCGCAGGCCGATCTCGCGAAGTCGCGGCATCTGCATCAGCGCTCGTTCGAGCGCCGCTTTCCGATGCTCGGCGGCGTCGAGCTCGAATATACGTGGGGCGGGCCGCTGTGCCTGTCCGCCAACAACGGTGCGCTGTTCGGCAGGCGCGACGACGGCCTCTACCAGGCGATCGGCTGCAACGGCCTCGGCCTGAGCCGCGGGTCGGCCTCCGGCAAGCTGATCGCCGAATACGCGCTCGGCGAATCGAACAGCCTCGTGCAGCAGTTGCTGAAGCAGCCGCATCCGCGGCCGCTGCCGATTCGGCCGATCGTCGACCTGGCCGTGTCGGCGACGATCTGGGCCAAGGAGTTCTCGGCCGGTGCCGAGCTTTGATTATTGAGGAAACGACATGACGACCCATCAGGATTGGAAACAGAAGGCGAATGCGTTGTCGCTCGACGGTCGCGCGTTCATCGCGGGGCAACGCAGCGCGGCTGCGTCGGGCGAGACGTTCGCCACGCTCAACCCCGCATCCGGCAAGGTGCTCGCCGCCGTGGCGCGATGCAACGAGCGGGACGTCGAGCGGGCGGTCGTGGCCGCGCGTGACGCGTTCGAATCGGGTGTCTGGTCGAAGGCCGCGCCCGCGCATCGCAAGGCAGTGCTGCTGCGCGTCGCGCAGCTGATCGACGAGCACGCGGAGGAACTCGCGCTGCTCGAGGCGCTGGAAGCCGGCAAGCCGATCGGCGAATGCCTGGGGCTCGACATTCCCGAGTCGGCCGCATGCATTCGCTGGCACGCGGAAGTGACCGACAAGCGCTACGACGCGTTGTCGCCGTCCGGTGCGGGCGTCGTCAGCATGATCACGCGCGAGCCGATCGGCGTCGTCGGCGCCGTGCTGCCGTGGAATTTCCCGGCGCTGATGCTCGCATGGAAGATCGGCCCCGCGCTGTCGGTCGGTAACAGCGTAGTCGTGAAGCCGGCCGAGCAGACCTCGCTGTCGACGCTGCGCATCGCCGATCTCGCGTTGGAAGCCGGCGTGCCGCCGGGCGTGTTCAGCGTCGTCACCGGGTTCGGCAGCGAGGCCGGCGAGGCGATCGGCCGCCATCCGGACGTCGATCTCGTCGCGTTCACCGGCTCGACCGCAACCGGCAAGCGCTTCCTGCACTACTCGGCCGATACGAACCTGAAGCGCGTCGTGCTCGAATGCGGCGGCAAGAACCCGCAGGTGATCCTGCCGGACGTCGCGAACCTCGACGCGGTCGCCGAACAGGCGGTCGCGGCCGCATTCTGGAACATGGGCGAGAACTGCAGTGCCGGCTCGCGGATTCTGGTGCCGTCGAGCCGCAAGGCGGAACTGCTGGACAAGGTTCAGGGCGTGCTCGCCGGCTGGAAGACCGGCGACCCGCTCGACCCAGACGTGAAGCTCGGGGCGCTGATCGAGCAGAAGCATTACGAGAAGGTTCTCGGCCATATCGAGAAGGCGAAGGCGGAAGGCGCGCACGTGGTGTGCGGCGGGAACGCAATTCTCGCGGAAACCGGCGGGTGGTTCGTCGAACCGACGATCTTCGACCAAGTGACGCCCGAGATGAACATCGCGCGCGACGAGGTGTTTGGGCCGGTCGTGTGCTTCATCGAGTACGACGACGTCGACGACGCGGTGCGGATCGCGAACGATACGTGCTACGGGCTCGCAGCGTCGCTGTGGACCGACAACGTGAACAGTGCGCACAAGGTCGCCGCGCGGATTCGCGCGGGAACGGTCACGGTGAACTGCTTCGGCGAAGGCGACCTGTCGACGCCATTCGGCGGCTTCAAGCAGTCGGGGTTCGGTGGCCGCGACAAATCCGTGTACGCGCACGATCAATACTGCGAACTGAAGACCACCTGGCTGAAGCTCGACTGAGAGCCCCGGCAGCACCTTCGCATTTGTCCACCCAGATCAAATAGATGCGGGAGTGGTTGAAGTGGACGGAGGGTACTAGTCGGCATGAGCATCTATCGAAGCCCAGCGTGAGCGGAATGTGAACTGTCTCATGATTGTGCCGTAGACTCCTGACTAGCCTCGCTAGTGGGTTCCATTCTCGTTCTATGACGTTGCGGGAGCAGCCTTAAAACCACGATTCTGCTCGCGAAGGGCCAAGTATATTTACTTAACGACCGTGGTGACGCAGGCGATACAGATCTCCGCCATGGCAGAGTACAAAGGGTACGGTCAATCATCATCCGGCGGGAACCGCAACGGCGCTGCTTTCGTGATTGGAAAGATTGTTGGAGGCGGAGAGCAGCGATGGTTCGACCCGCTGTCATCCGGGAAGGAGATAATTGAGCCTGCTAAGGCAGTGCTGGAGGCCGACAAGGTACGACGGGCGACAAGCGCCGCGCTAGGATGGCATACATGAAATTTTGTCCAGCTAGTATGCAGAAATGAAGCGAACGAAGCAATCTCGTGCGTGGATACTCGGGCATTGCGTCTGTCGTGGCGATATCACTGAAGAATGCGTCTTGCGGTCTCCAAAATTGCTTCCGACAATTGGGCTTAGGCGTTCACAAGCTGAATGGCACCATCGTGACGCTGGTCCAGCGATGGGGCGTTTGCACGCGGGTAGGTGGGCTCGCAACCTGTAGCCTCCGGGTTCTGAAAGCGTCAGCGTACGATGAATGTCTCTGTCTATCGGAGCGAGGCGACCGGCTGGCCGCAACTGTACAACGAAGATCGGATTTTAGAGTGATGCCATGTTGAAAAAGCAGATGTTTTCAGACCGTCTCCTCGCGCAGATGCCGTCACTCCGAGCACTTCGGTGTTTCGTCACAGCGGCACGATACGAAAGCTTCACTCAGGCGGCCGAGGTGCTGTGTGTGACGCAGGCGGCGATTAGCCGACAAATTAAGGAACTCGAGGACTCGCTGGACGTCGCCCTATTCGAACGTACGGGCAGGCATATTGCTTTGACTGATGCCGGAAGAATCCTTTACAACGCGTCGTATCTGTCGATTATGAACATCGCGGAGGCGGCGGAGGCAGTGCGCCGGACCGACAAGCTCGCCTTGATGGTATGCGTGTCACACACATTCTCGGCGCTCTGGTTATCGCCTCGGCTTCCCGCGTTTCGCCAGAAGTATCCCGATTTCCGGCTGCATGTGATGGTGACGGAGCATTTTATGGAGTTGGACGGGCTCATCGAGCCCGATGTCATCATCACGAAAAATCCGCCGCGCGAGCCGGAATTCGAAGTCGAACCGTTGTTCCATGACATCGTTTATCCGGTTTGCAGCCCGTCCTTCCACGATAGGTATTTTCGAGGCCAGTCACTGAAGCCCTTAGACCTGCTTGCCAGCCCAACGCTGAATTTGTCACTCCTCGGTAGAGCGCAAGTATGTGAGCACGTGGATTGGCGAGTATGGCGAAACTGGTTCCAACAAGGGGATGGCACTGATGGGCAGTTCGAAAACAAGCACTTCGAGAGCAACGACTATCGGCTGCTCGTTGCCCAAGCCGAGGCTGGCGAGGGTACGCTGCTTGGTTGGCATCACTTGCTGCATCATCAAATTGACCAAGGCCGGCTAATTCGGCCGGTGCCCGACGTGCTGACGTTTCACGATCGTCATCATTATTTGATTACACATCGCAATTCACGAGCTCGGCCGGAGTATCACCAGTTTCGAAACTGGTTGAACGACGAAGTCGAGGCGATGATGCACGGTTGGCTCGACACAAGCGCGTCGTCTGGCGCTAGCAGTTGAACAAGTTGAATGAGAAGCGGACGAACCGGTTCGACAGGCACCGGAAATACTTGATTCTTTGGACGGCAATTACATAGGCAGTTCCATGGTTAGCCATTCCATCGACGCTAGAAGCGGAGATTCGAAGCAGATCCGTTTCGGAATCGTCTTACTACCCAATTTCACTCTGACCGCATTCTCCGGATTTGTCGATTTGCTGAGGTTGGCGAGCGATGAAGGTGATTTGAGTCGCCCAGTCCGTTGTTCCTGGACGATCATCGGCGAAAGTCTCGTGCCAGTGCGTGCGAGTTGCGGTATTCAAGTCGCCCCTTGGATGACTTTTGACCACGCTGTTGCGTTCGATTATGTCGTCATAGTCGGTGGGTTGTTGCATTCGGGGCCGCCAGCTGGTGACGCAACGCTTGCGTTCATCCGCGCAATGGCGGAAGCATCGGCCACGCTTGTGGGGATTTGTACCGGTGCGTTCGCACTGATGCGGGCCGGTACAATGAACGGACACCGTATCTGCGTCAGTTGGTTTCACTATTGGGATTTCGTCGAGCGTTTTCCGGGAGCTGACGAGCGCAATATCGTTGCAGATCGACTATTTGTGATCGATAGACGCCGCATTACGTGTTCGGGTGGACGTGCTTCGATTGACGTTGCGGCAGCTATTCTGTTGCGCCACGTCGACGCGACAATAGTACAAAAGGCTCTTCGCATTCTGCTCGTGGACGATGCACAGAAGGGTAATGCACCACAACCTCATCCCCCGGGCCTGGCGCCTGCGGCGCATCCGAAGGTCCGCCGTGCGGTCCTCCTGATGGAGCAACATATCGGCCAACCGCTTGGTCAATCGGAACTGGCACGCCGGCTTGAAGTGTCGGTTCGGCACCTCGAACGGCTATTCGTTATTGAAACCGGGAAGACGCCTCGTGCTTATTGGAGACATATCCGAATCCGGATGGCGTCGTGGCTACTGACGAGTTCCGATCGGACTATCGCGGATATTGCGATGTCGTGCGGATTTTCGGACGCGTCGCACTTCGGTAGGGAGTTTCGGAAAGAATTCGATGTGTCGCCGAACGTTTATCGTGCGACGCGGCTGGCAAACATTCAAACAACGCCCGACATTTAAGGCATTCTGTAGCTCAACCTCGCGAATATACCTGATGTCCGCAACGAAGCCGACGATTCGCTGCCTGCCTAGCCAGATGGTTTTGATACCAGGCTCACCATCGCCTTCGAGCGAGGAGGCCGCCGAGCGTGGCGACGAGCCGTACCACTTCATTCAACTGCGGCGGGTTGTCGGTCGGGCTCTTCTTGTTGAAGATTTAGGCCGCCTTCCATTCGTCGGGCTCAAACTGTAGTGGTCTAATGAAGCCGGACACTGATTTAGGCGAGAATGTTCGCCATGAAGAGGTGTCTGATGAGCAAGCAACGACGTACGTTTTCCCCGGAGTTCAAACAGCAAGTCGCCTGTCTGGTGCTCGACCAAGGCTATAGCCATATGGAAGCAAGCCGCTCGGTCGGCGTCGGCGAGACGGTGCTGCGCCGCTGGGTGCAGCAACTTCAGATGGAACGCCAGGGCATCACGCCGCAGGGCAAGGCAATCACGCCGGATCAACAACGTATTCAGGAACTCGAGGCGCGTATCGAACGCCTCGAGCGTGAGAAAGCCATTTTAAAAAAAGGCTACCGCGCTCTTGATGTCGGAAGGCATCGAACGTACGAAGTAATTGATCAGATTGGCGCAAGCGAATCGGTCGAGCTGATCTGCGCGGTATTCGACGTGTCGCGGTCCTACCTGTATGCAAACCGAGGGCGAGCCCGAGGCGTTGATGCCGAGCGCATGGCACTGCGTAGCCGGGTACACGAGTTGTTCATCGAGAGTCGAAGCTCTGCTGGCAGCCGCAGCATCATGGGCATGATGCGCGAGGAAGGTACAGCGATTGGCCGCTTCAAGGTCAGCCGCTTGATGGAAGAACTCGGGCTGATCTGCAAGCAGCCGGGCCGCCATGCCTACAAGCAGGTCACGGTCGAGCGGATCGATATCCCGAACCATCTCAATCGCGAATTCGAGGTTGGTTCGCCGAATCAGGTGTGGTGTGGTGACATCACGTATGTCTGGGCGCAGGGCCATTGGCATTATCTGGCCGTAGTACTCGACCTGTTCACGCGTCGGGTTGTTGGCTGGCCGTTCTCGACACGCCCTGATGCCGATCTGGTCGTGCAGGCGTTGGAGATGGCCTATGAGCAACGTGGTCGACCGCAAGGCTTGCTGTTTCACTCGGATCAAGGCGCCCAATATGCAAGCCGGAAATTCCGTCAGCGCCTCTGGCGCTATCGGATACAGCAGAGCATGAGCCGTCGAGGAAATTGTTGGGATAACTCCCCGATGGAGAGGCTGTTCCGCAGCTTCAAGACCGAATGGCTACCGTCAGTGGGCTACATGTCGGCGCAGGAGGCACACCGGGACATCAGCCACTACCTGATGCACCGGTACAACTGGATACGGCCGCATCAGTTCAATGACGGACTGGTGCCGGCGGTTGCGGAAGAAAAACTTAACGCAGTGTCCGGGATTAGTTGACCACTACAAACAGCAGTCCGGCAGCGAGGTCCGGGCAAGTGCGGCCTAATCTCAGGAGACGTAGAATGCGCCACGCCACCACCATGAACACGGCCAGAATCAGCAGGACGAGCGACCGTAGTAGGCTGGGCGGCGGCGGGGCTAGATCGCCCGGCGCGCGGCGTAGCGCTTCCCCGTGATCGACGGCAGCTCGCCGAACATCGCGCGATAGTCCTGCGCAAAACTGCTCAGGTGCCAGAAGCCCCATTTGGTGGCGGCAGACGTCACCGAGTCGCCGAGCCGGAGCTCGCGGCGCACGTGATTCAGCCGCACGGCAGGTAGGTACGCCATCGGGTTCAGGTTCAACGTATCCCGGAATGCGTACTGCGTGGTGCGCCGGCTGACGCCGAGTTCCACGCACAGTTCGGCGATCGACAGCGGGCAGGTCGATGCATCCTGCAGCCGCTCCCGCACCGCACTGACCAGCGACCAGTATTTCGTCGGGCGCACGATCCGTGCGCCGGCGTCCGGCGTGGCGGCCGTCATCACTTCCGAGATCGCCTACAGCACGGTGCGTTCGAGCAGTTCAATCCTGTCCTGCGTCGACACGTCGTCGACGCGTGTGGTTTTTACGGCGGCGACCAGCGTCTGGCGCAGCAGGTCGCGCAGATGGTCAGCCACACCGGTCGCCATCGGGATCACCGGCGCGTGGGTGCGAGCGCGCAGTGACTCGGCCACCGTGCGCAGCGGTGGCGTCGACAGTTTCTCCGGCTCGATTTCGACGTTCACGAGCAGATGGCGGTCAGGCGAATAGAACTCGAATTCCGGCTGGCTCGAGAACACGTGTAGGCTGTCGCGCCCGCTCTTCTCGCCGCACAGGCGCGCGTGGCCTTCCAGTTCCAGCGGCACGGCGACGGCGATCCGCACCAATGGCACCGCGCCTTGTTGCAGGATGACCTTGTCGAGATCCTCGACCAGCAGCTTGATGCCGCCCAGCGACATGATCGACGACGAGCCGTGAAACGGGCCGCCCGAGATCTGCGTGTAGTTCATGTTCCAGCCGTCGAACGCGCGCGCCTGGTCCTCCACGTCGGTGAACGCGCAGAACGCGACCGTTCGCGCGAACAGCGGGTCGCCGGAGAAATCGCTCGGGTGGGCAGACGGCGTAATCGAGGGGCGGGCCGGATCGATTCATTGTAGCCGCTCGCCGCGCCGGTCAAAAAAGCGCAGGCCCGGTGTTGCCTCGTCAAAAACCGGAGTTGCCAAGATCCGATAGTGGAAAACCTTCGGCACCCTATCTTTGGCACCAATACGACGCTGGAGAGACGGTGACGGAACTTCCCCGTGGCGGATTCTGGAGAAACTGCGTCGGCAATCAGTCGTGCGTGGCCGCGCACCTGGCGTCGCCGACCAGCGAGGCCGAAATCGCGGCGCTGGTGCATGCCACGACGCGGCGGGGCAAGCACGTGCGGTGCGCCGGGTCCGGGCACTCGTTCACGCCCGTCGTGGCCACCAGCGGCCTGCTGCTGTCGCTGCAAGATTACCAGGGCATCGTGGCGGTCGACGAAGCGCGCAAGCGCGTGACCGTGAAAGCCGGCACCAAAATCACTGCGGTGACGCGGCACGTGAAGAAACTCGGCCTGTCGCTCGTCAACCAGGGCGACATCGATTCGCAGGCGATCGCCAGCGCGTTGGCCACCGGCACGCACGGCACGGGGACGACGCTCAGCAACCTGTCGTCGCAGGTCGTCGGGATGCGCATCGTGCGCCCGGATGGCTCGATCATGAAGGTAAGCGACCGGCAGGACCGCGACCTGCTGCATGCGACGCAGGTGAACATCGGCATGTTCGGCGTGGTGTCGGAGATCACGCTGCAGGTGACCGATGCGTTCTGGCCCAGTCCGTTTCGAACGGAAACGTCGACATCGGCACGCAGCCGGTTTCAGTCAGCAGCACCTGCTGCTCGAGCTTGACTCCTTCGTCGCCGCCTTCCGCGCCGATATAGCTTTCGATGCACAACGTCATCCCGCTCTCGAACGTGCCGTCGTAGCCGGCGCTGTCCCAATCCATGTAGTACGCGACGGACGGATACTCGTCCACCATGCCGATGCCGTGCGCGAGGCAACTGTAGCGATTCTGTTGATACGCGTGTGGCATTTTCCAGCTGCGCTTCGCGAACTCACTGAATGCCATGCCGGACACAGCAAATCCATGTTGGTCATCAGCTGCGCGTACGCGGCGGCATAGAGCTGGCACTGGGCGTCGGTCGGGCGAACATGGCCGACCGTCCAGGTTCTGGAAATATCCGCGCAATAGCCGAACGGGCCGACCAGACCGGTATCGTCTCGATCCATTCCCCGCCAAGCCGGATATTCTCGTAGTGCAGGTGGGCCCGGAGATCCTATTCGCTCATTCCCGGCGTCAACAAGTTGCGCATGCGCCGGATGCCGGGCTCGCACACGTCGACGGCGGTCTTGATCAATTGCAGTTCGTCCGCAGATTTCACGGCGCGCGCGTGTTCCATCAGCGCCTGCCCGTCCGCGACGCGCACGCCTTCTTCCTGCCGCGCGCAAAAGCCTTCGGGCGTCGAGCCTGTCGACTGCGATGCGCATCTCCGACGGCGTGTGCTGGCGCAGCAGATCGGCAACTTCGCGCGCCCACTGTCGGGCCTTGTGCGCCGATTCCGGGCCCGCACTGAAAATTCCAGCACGTGGCGCCGCGCAGCTCGATGTCGAGCGTGCTGTCTTTCCACACGTGCTCGCAATTGTGGAACTCGAAGCCGATGACGGGCCCATGTGCAAACACGATCACGTAGCGCGTCGGATTACGCCCGGTCCAGACCTGCATGTTGGACGTATCGGTCGCATAGCGGATGTTGACCGAGTCGTACAGGACGATGGCCGGGCAGTCCCGCCGAACGAGTTCCTTCCTGACCCGATCGATGCGATACGCGCGCACGCGCTCCATCAGATCGTCCGGAACGCTCGCGGCCCCGTTCGTTTGCATCGTTGTCGCCGCATGAAGCGTGCTGACCGCTGACATTGCTCCTCGAGTTCGTCGTTATGGATCCGTCCGGACTCATGGCAGCGCCGCGCTTGCCGCTTCGTGCGCGGGCGGGATCCTTTGAATCAGTATCGAAACGCCGAAAGGGCCGGTCAACGCGCTATATTTTCATAATCACATTACATTAAATTATACGAAGGACGGTACTTGACGATGGCCGCGATGTCGTCGGGTTCGACAGCAGGCGACGCGAGCGAGCGGCATCATGCCGCTACCGTTCGAATCGGGATCGCCGGCGGCAACCGGGCCGGCGCGGCGCGTCACCGAACCGGAAGTTCCTCGCGTAACCAATCGATCAACTGCGTGACCGTGGGCGTCAACGAACGGCCGTGAGGCACGATGACGAAATAGGCATCGCTCGTCTTGCACGAACCGACCGGCATCCGGACCAGCTCACCGGTCGCCAGCAGGTCGTGCACGAGTCGGCTCCAGCCAAGCGCGACACCCTGCCCGTATCGGGCTGCCTGTACTGCATCCGTGTAGAGGCTGCAGCGCAGCGCGTAGTTCAGCTTGGCCGGACGGTGGCCGACCGAGCGGAACCACGCTTCCCAGCCCATCCAGCCTTCGGACGTCGAGTCGGATTCGATCAGCGGAAGCGCGCCGAGCGCCTCGACGGATGCCGGCATGCTGTTTTCCCCGATGAAGGCGGCCGAGCACACCGGAAACACTTCCTCGTCGAACAGCAGGATGGAGGTTCCGTCCGCCCACTTTCCGTCGCCATAGCGCACCGCGACGTCGACTTCCACTTGGCGGAGGTCCGCGGTAAACATCTGGGTCGTCAGCCGCAGCTTCAGTGACGGGTTCAGGTGCTTGAGCTTGGGCAGCCTCGGCAGCAGGCGGAACTGCGCGAACGATGCGGTCGACGCGAGCACGAGCTCCTGCTGGTCGGCGCCCGTCGACAGACGGTCGAATGCGCCGGCGATTCGCTGCATCGATTCGGCGACAGCGAGATAAAGCATTTCGCCTTCGTTCGTCAGCGAGATCGAGCGGTGTAGACGATGGAAGAGGCGCACATCGAGCGTTTCCTCGAGGAAGCGCACTTGCCGGCTGACCGCCGCCTGGGTCACGCCGAGTTCGGCCGCCGCGTGGGTGAAGCTGCCGAGGCGGGCGACTGCTTCGAATTCGACCAGTGCAGTCAGCGACGGCACGATCCGCCGGTATCCTTTTGTTCCTTTCGTCATTTGAGTCTGTTTTTCGTGCGGCCGGGGCGAATCGTGTGTCTCCAAATTGTACCGGTCAAGTCGCCGATGTTGCGATGCGGGCTCGTACCGACTCGCGCGTTTCCAACGCGCGGATTCGGGTTAACCAAGGGGCCGGCGGCGTGCGCGTTCTTGCATAACATAAAGTAATGCGACCGAGAAAATATAGCGCGTTGACGCGTGAAATTGCCCCTCCAATACTTCGCTCAAAGTTTGAAAAAAGCATAGCGAAAATCAACCCCATTGGAGGTGTACGATGTCTGCCGTTCCGCTCAAGACCCACCGTGAACTGCTCGACAGCCGCAAACCCGGGCACGGGCTGCCGGCCGGGCTTCTCGGCCGGCAGGATGTGTTCGAGACGGACGTCGAAGTGTTCTTCGAGAAGCTCTGGATCTTCGTCGCGGTGACGGCCGACGTGCCGGAGCCGGGCGACGTCTACGCGGTCGATATCGGCAAGTCGTCCATCCTGGTCGTGCGCGACGACGACGAGAACATCCGCGCGTACCGCAACGTATGCCGCCACCGCGGCGCGCGCCTGATGAAGAGCGCGACGAAGGCCACCGTCGGCATGCTGGTTTGCCCGTATCACCAGTGGACGTACGACCTAGACGGCAGCCTGAAGCACGCGACGCACATGGGCAGGGATTTCGACACGAAGTGCCGCAGCCTGATCCCGGTGCACGTAAAGGTGGTCGGCGCGCACGTGTTCGTCTGCCTTGCCGACGAAGCGCCGGAGGATTTCTCGAAGCTCGAGACGGTGATGGCGCCGCGATTCACGCCGCACGACATGCAGCGCACGAAGATCGCGCACGAGATGACCATCGTCGAGAACGGTAACTGGAAGCTCGTGATGGAGAACAACCGCGAGTGCTATCACTGCGGCGGTACGCACCCGGAGCTCACGCAATCGTTCCTTGCGCACGACTTCGGCTTCTGCCCGGATGGCCAGAGCGAGGAATCGCTACGCGACTACGACGCCTATCTCGCCCACAATGCCGCGCGCAAGAAGGAGTGGGAAGACGACGGCTATATCTGCGAGGCGTTCGAATCGGTCGAAGAGAGCGTCCAGACCAATTTCCGCACCCAGCGGCTCGTCATTGCCGGCGCCTGCGAATCGCAGACGATGGATACCAAGGTCGCGTGTACGAAGCTGCTCGGAGATCTGCCGCGCCGCGATCTCGGCGACGTGCATATGTGGACCCATCACTCGTGGACGCACGTGATGAGCGACCACGCGGTCGTCGCGTACACCCTGCCGACCGCACCCGACAGGACGGTCGTGCGCACGGTGTGGCTCGTGCATGCGGATGCGGTCGAAGGCGTCGACTACGACGTCAAGACGCTGACCGAAGTGTGGGTCGCCACGACCCGGCAGGACGCCGACCTCGTCGGGATCACGCATAGCGGGACGCAGGACCCCGCCTATGTCCCTGGCCCGTACTCGACGTATACCGAAGGCGCGCTCGAACAGTTCGCACGTTGGTACGACGCGCGCCTGAAGGCTCACGGCATCTGAGTATCGTCATGACTGTCAGAGATAACCTTTGCGTGGCCGATCCGGCCGCCGCCGCGACCAATCGTTTCTCGGATCCCGCTACCTGGGAACGCGCGGACGTCCAGTGGGACAGCAGCGAACAAAAGACGCTGGTGTGCTGTCGCGTGCGGGACGAGACGCACGACGTCCGTACCTTCGTGTTCAGCGCGAAGGACGGGCGTCCCTTCAGCTTCGAGCCCGGCCAGTTCATCACGGTGTCGGCCGACGTCGACGGCGTGCCGGTCAGCCGTTGCTATACGGTATCGTCGCCGCCGACGCGGCCGTACACGTTGTCGATCACGGTCAAGCGCGCGCCTGGCGGCGTGATGTCGAACTGGCTGCATGCGAACATGCGGCTCGGCGTCGAACTGCACGCGTTCGGCCCGTCCGGCATTTTCACGCCGGCGTCGGGGCCGGCCGCGAAGGTGCTTTACCTGTCCGCCGGCTCGGGCGTGACGCCGCTGATGTCGATGACGAGAGCGGCGATTGACCTCGGACTGAATCGCGACATCGTCTTCGTGCACAGCGCGAGAACGCCCGCCGACATCGTCTTTCGCGATGAGCTGGAGCGGTTGAGTGCGGAAGCCGACCGCCTCAAGGTGATCCATATCTGCGAGGCCCCGGGAACCGAGCCGGATTGGCGCGGACCGACCGGCCGGCTCAGCCTCGAACTGCTGCAACAGCACGTTCCGGACTATCGCGACCGCGAAGTCTTCACGTGCGGCCCGGCGGGCTACATGAACGCCGCTCAGGCACTGCTCGCGCAGGGTGGTCATGATCCCGCCCGCTATCACCAGGAAAGCTTCAACTTCGCCGAAACGGTCGAACCTGCCGCGGACGCGGTCGACGCGCCGCAACAGGGGGCCGAGGCGGGTGTCCGCACGTATACGGTTCGCCTCGCCAAGTCGGGCAAGACCTTTCCGATGAGTGGCGCGGAGACGGTGCTGTCGGCCGCGCGCAAGGCGGGCGTCGCGCTGCCGTCGTCGTGCAGCCAGGGCATTTGCGGAACATGCAAGACCGTGGTGCTCGACGGCACGGTCGACATGCAGCACAACGGCGGTATCCGTCAGCGGGAAATCGACAAGGGGCTGCGCCTGATGTGCTGCAGCCGTCCCACGTCGGATCTCGTGCTCGATCTGTAGCGGCCGTCGTCCCGACACCAGTCGACCCCGTCGTCCTTCCGGCGTTGCCACCGTGCCTGATACCCCGGCTTTCCTCACTTCACGCCCGCGCCATTTCGGCTTTCTCTCGCTGCCGTCGTATTCGATGATCGCGTTCTCGCATGCGATCGAAGCCCTTCGCGTGGCGAATTACGTGGACCGTACCGAACACTATCGCTGGACGGTGTTCTCCATCGACGGCCACCCAGTCGAAGCCAGCAACGGCATCGCGATGCGGCACGCGCATCCGCTCGTCGGCGCCGCGCCGCCGCCGAAGACTACCAAGGGCGCACGCCGCTCGTGATCGCTGCACGCAGCAAGGCATCGACTTGCCGGCGATCTTGTTGGCAGCCGGCGCTGACCCCACGATTGTGGACGCCAGCGGCGCTTCGGCGCTTTTCTACTCGTTCTTGCTCTCGCAAACCGACAAACGCCACACCGCGCTGCCGCGGTTGCGCCAGCTCGTGGCGCCCGGCGTGCCGCTCACGGCGGACCGCTTCGGCCGCACCCCGTTGAAGATGGCCGCCGCGATGCATCGATGGACGGGCGGCGACGCTCTAGCGGAGTGGATGCGCTCGATGGGCGCCGCGATCCCACGCAGCGCGACCATGAAGGGCGCACGGCGCTCATGTTCGCGGCCCACGCCCAGTCGCTGGCCTGCGTCGAGTTGCTCGCGCTGGCCAGCGACGTGGACGCCCACGACGCCGACGGCCACAGCTCGGCGCAGATTGCGGCCGAAGGTGGCGAACAGGTTCCGACCGTCTCGACGCGAAGGGACGTCTTCGTCGACTTCCTTTTCTGGGATTTCGCAGGGCCGTTCATGCGGGAGCATGACCCGTATTGGGGGGCGTCGTGCGTCCCGCGGATCGAGCAAGATGTGCTCCGGCGCGCGGCCGCCCGCGGCATGAACACGAGTCGCCTCTTTCGCGCTGAAAACGCAGGCAGCTAGCCGGGCGACCAGCCGGCGAACCTGCCGCGTTGTCAACTCCAGCCGTTCGGCCGCCTGGCCGGGCTTGAGCCGATACTCGGCTACCACCTCAATGACCTTGAACCGGTCCACTTCACGCATCGTCATGGTGATCGTCCCAGTCGCGTTCATCGCCGGCGCTCCCTGTGGGGTGTCGGCGATCAACCTACAGGCCAAAACACGACATTTTTATTTAGCGGAAACGCGACATCTGAACTTGGGACCTACATTTTTTCGATTGATAATACATATTATGTCAACGTAAGAGGCTGATTTCAGCGGCCGCTACTGGCTTTACCCGCCAAGACGTCGTCGATTCGTCGTGTGTGATTCGACCTCGTGAAGCAGTCGATGGTTTTTCGAATAGTAGAGCTGCCGGGTACGTAGACCCGCCTGCGGTCGCCTTGCGTCCGTAGCGTGTAGGCTCACGACTGCATGGCCGCCATTGTCGTAGCCCATTTATGCAGTTCTTCGAACATACCGGTCTCATCTAGGCGATTGGTTCACTCTGACGAAAAACGCCATCCTCACCGATGAATTTCATACAACGCCTTGAAAAGTGCTCGAAACCGCCGCTGTGCCTTATTGAATACGGTTCGAGAGGATTATTACATTGGCGTGATCTATGGGCGCGATTAGCAGTTTTGAAGGGCTTCAACACATGCTGTGGCTCGCAGTATCTCGGCCGCAAATGTATCTCGGCAGGAATTTCAGGGCCTCCGCGCCGATTGATCGCGGTCCAGACCGATATTGGCCTGCAGTCGAGCAAAGCCGTCACGTCACAGAACGATGGAGAAACTGTCTGAGGAGGAGGGCCAAAGAAGCATCCGTCAAAATTGCGCGAAACGCTGTGAGATGGGTAGGCAACTCAGGCCCCGCGCTACCGCACTGCGGTTGTGCCTCATTAGTCCCCGGAGCGTGCAAATTGTCGCAGTGCATCCAGATCCAGTATCTGAATCGACCCGTACTCAGCGACCACTAACCCTGCATCTTCCAATTCGTGGATGGCCCGATTAGTGTTCTGCCTCGACAGACCGCAAAGCCTCCCAATCTCTTCCTGCGAGAAGCCCAACGTCTTGTCCGTGGCTGGATAGAGCTGCTGATTGAAAAGCTCTGCCAAACAGAATGCCACCCGCGCAGATGCTTCATGCAGCCGCAGGTTGTGTACCAGCCCAACGTAGTAGCCACATCGCGCGTTGAGTTGATCGATCACGTATCTGCTGAAAGAGTGACTCCGCTCAAGGAGCCAAAGGAATGTCGACTTGGGTACGAATGCTAGGCGACTATGCCGGATCGCAACAACAGAATAGGGTCGTGGCTCGTCTTTCAACACAACACCCTCACCGAACCAGGAGCCGGCAGGGACGCCCGCAAATGTGATGGCCCGCCCCTCCCTCGAGGCGGTATCGACCTTCACGATCCCTTCCATCACCGCAAGCCAGTGGTCGGCAGGGTCTCCTCGATGGCACGCAACGGTACCAGCATCGTAGGATCGATCAAAGCTATCACGCAGCACTCGGGTCTTCGCCTCCACAGAGAGATTCGCGTACCACGGTGCTCGCAAGAGAAACGCCTCCAGAGTTAGATGGCCAGATTTGCTCGAGCCCTCATTGCGATCACAAAGCGATGAGTCGACCAAGCCGCTGGATTTTGACCGGACGACGGGCGGAACTCGCATCGTTTCCGCTCGTTTGGCTTGCATGCCGTTCACGTGGTTCATCATTTGGAGCCAGTATTGCGCAGTTGCATGATTTACCTTTGCGCGGAGCGCCCGAGCCGACGTGATACCGCGGGCATGTGGCAAGCTCCGTGCAAAACCCGCAGTCTTCCCGATTTCGGCCCAATTCCCGCTTCCGGCACCGCTCGAAACGGGATGAGGCGTGAATTTTCGTTAAGTGAAATATGCATTCGCTTTAGACTATGTCCCGTGAGAGAAGCTGTCAAGCAAAGCATGGGTAGGTGTTTGTACGTAGATGGCTATAATCTCTACTATTGGAATGATCGACGCACCGGTCAATTCTCGTCGAGAAGCAGGCATAACTGAAATGGAAATTCCACATATCCCTCCGCGCATCCGGATTCGTCGCCGGGGTGCCGACAAACATCCGCTGATCCTCAAGGCCGCACGAGATTTGGTGGCGGAGTCTGGGTTCCGAGAAGCCCAGATGTCGTTGATTGCGGAAGCCGCCGGCGTCGCGATCGGCACGTTGTACCGCTACTTTCCGTCCAAGACCGAGCTGTTGGTAGAACTCGTGAAGACGACGGCGCAACGGGAAGTCGACGTCGTAGCCGGCATCGCCATGCGTGATGGAGCAGCACTAGAACGCCTTGGCGCGGCTGCCTGGACTTTCGCGAGTCGCGCGTTGCGAGGCCGGCGCTTGGCCTACGCCCTAGTCGCTGAACCCGTTGAGCCGGATGTCGAAGCCGCTCGGCTCACTTATCATCGAGCACTGGCCCGGGTATTCAAGACGATCATCGAGCAGGGTATGGCGAATGGAGAGTTCCCCCCACAGGATGCCGCCGCATCGGCAGACTGCATAGTCGGCTGCCTGTTCGAAGGTCTAGTGGCGCCGCTCGCCAACAACGCTGCAGCGGATGCCGTCCAGACGGCCGCCCACGGCTCGGCCATCATCATGTTTTGTCTGAGAGGGGTTTCGGGCTTACAAGCGCCCGCCTTTAGGATTCCGACTGTGTAGTCGCTCCTCCAGGAATGAGCCGCTCTCTACCGGCGAGCCGAAGATGACGATTTTAACCCGCGACCGCGCCCTCTACCGGATTCTGTCGCGCCGACTACATCTAAGTCTTTTGCGCTGCGCGGATGTGCTGCCAGCTTCGTGTATTCGGCCGGCAGCACAAGAGGATTGAAGTTGTGAGGTGATTTGATTGCCCGCTGCAAAGTCGCCGCAGGCAGCGGATCAATTAGCGCAGGTATAGCTTGTGGCGACGTTCACGTCCCCGCTGACGTACTTCGGCCACTGGGGGTACTCGCACAGAGGCCGCGTGCGTCCCGCAGTGGGTGGGTTCAAGTCGGTAATGACGAGATTCTGCGGAGCCGTACCCTTCGTGACCCAGTTGTCCAAAGCAGTAAGCCCGTCATATGCCCCCTCAAACTGCCCCCCGAAGCCGTGCGCAGCGCCGGGAATCAAATAGAACTTGAGGAAGGAAGACAACGCATCCTGTCCGTAGTCTGCCAGCAATCGGTTGTAGTAGTCGATCGACATTTGGGCCGGAATGTATTGGTCTGATAGCCCGTGCTGGAGAATCACCTTCCCACCTCGGTTCTTGAAGCTGTCCAAATTGACGGTTGTGGAATCCACCATTTGACTCACTGTCTGGGTTCTTGCGGTGAGCGTCCCTGGATTGGCGAAGTTGAAGGACATCAGATCAAGCGAGGGATCCCTTGCAATGGCGTATCGCAAGAGGCTATTTGGGAAGGCATAGAAGAACGACCACTTATCCTCTGGACTTGTCGCGGGATCCAGTACGGCGTCGCCTTGAGAATCACCCAGCGGAAGCAATGGACCACCCCAGAAATCGGTGCCAGCGAGCACGTTGTATCCTGGGATGTTGTGAAGCCCGTTTGCGAAATCAAAGCTCGTATTCAGCGGCGTGGCCATGGTATTGACGGTGCGGATCTGAGCGTCTGACAGGCAAGTGTCGCCCGTGTCGGTGCCCCCTGGGCATCGGACCGTAGCCGGGTCGAACGCGCAAAGACTGGGGTTGCTGATCAGGCCATCTGCCACGCCGTCGAGGCTGTCACAGGCCGACATCACGGCCTTCTTGAGAACAGCGGCCTTGCCAGCGTTGATGAAGCCACCTGGCGCGAGCGAGGCCTGAGAGATTCGCCCCATCTGGAACGCCAGCCCCATGAGCCCGGACGCCGGATACGTCGCAATGATGCCGTCGTAGTCTGAGGCGTACTTCTGCGCAGCGATGAGCGCCTGACGACCGCCGCCAGAACCTCCAATGTAGTAGCTATGCGCGAACGTCGCCCCGTAGCGCTGCTTGGTCAAGAACAGAGCGACATCGTGCGTTTTCTTGATGTGGTCACCGGCATAGTTCGCTAACGCTTCATCGTTCTGAGCGAACCTGCCATCCCCAAAGCTTCCTTCGTGCCCACTATCGCTCGCAAGCGTCACATATCCGCGCGCCAGTGGGGTCAGGATGCCCTTCGGTTCGCCATAGAGTGTGAGGCTGGTGTTTGTGAAGCCTGTTGTGTCCGGAACAGTGCCATCAAGCCCGCCACCACCGAAGTGAACAGATTTCCCGTTCCAAGTGGATGGCAAATCCACTTCGAACTTGATGTCCGGTGCAGCCGGGTCCACGGGATGAATCCCTCCCACGACCTTGCAGAACTCGCCATTTGTATTGCCCGCTGCTGTCGCAGAAATTAGCGTTGCAGAAGAAATCGTGGCGCCAGTCGTTGGCAAACCAATCGCGGAGGCTGGTACGGCCGAACCCTGCAGCGCCGCGCACTGCTGCGCCGGTGTTAACTGAGGCGCGGCATCGGCTACGACAGAGTCGCTACCTCCTCCACAACCAACGACGAGCAAGGCTGATAGTGTTGCCACAGCAGGTGCAAGCCATTGCGGCCTGACTTTCGTGAACTTCATGACGTTGTCTCCTAGCAGACGCCGGGACTTCTAGTTGTCCACGCGTCGATATCGTTCAAGTAAATGATCTTTCGAGATACGCCGTCATTGACGACCTTGGCGACAGAGGATCTCGATACCGACCATACCGACCCGGCCTGCGGAGGATTGTCTTGTGCAAGACGATTTGAAATCTCGGGCCGTATTCGATCGAAGATGTAGAAGTAATCAGCTTGGCAGCTTCTCGTGCTTGACAGATATGACTTGGCCGTTGTGGGCGCTGCATTGCCGTTCCTCATAAAACAGATGGGGGTGGATGCAGCAACGGCCGGATTCATGGCCAGCTCGGTGCTGTTCGGCAGGCATTGTCAGGTTGCGTGACGGGTCGTATAAGATGGCGCGATGAAGAACTAGAAATCGCTGTATTACGATCACCTGTGCGATTCACCGACATCGCTTCACTTTTTAGCGCGCCGATGATGTTCGGCGAGGGTCTTATCGACGCCATTCGCGATGCCGAATTCGCTCTTTGGTTTCGTCGTGGGCGCCTCTCCCATTCGCCGCCAGAGGTGTGATATCGCTTGGCTCCGCGATACGATCGGCAGGCGTTTTGCCGCCAAATGAGTGGTGCGAGCGCCGCCAGTTGTAGTCGAACTGCCACTCCTTAATGCGTTGGTCGATCGCACTCTCGGTCGGCGGATGATACGACCGGAATTCGTTGCGGTTGGTGAGCTGTGAACGCTCCACCTTGCCATTGAGGTTTGGCGGGCGTGGCGGGATCGGTCGGAATTTGACGCATTCGCTCATTAGGCGCCGTTGTACCGACTCGGCGAAGAACTCGCCGCCTCGATCGGCCTGGATACGCTGGATTGTGAGCGGCATCTCCTCAATGACGCGATCAAGAATGCGCAGTGTATTTCGGGCGTTTCTGCGTGGGGCAGATTGCCAGTACCCGGGACCGAGAGAAGTCGTCGATCGCCGTGTACTGGTATCCGCTTTGACGATCTCGGAGATCCCAATGCTATTCCTATATCGACGACGCAGCGCTGTACCACCAGTTTTGTCCCAGGACTACGCGCTATCCAAGCGTACCGGTTTCTACGCACTGGGAGCGTTCCAGCGCGCGAACGGCCACACGCTCAGCACACCGACGTTCACGGCGGCAGGCGCGACGAACCGGCAGATCGATGCAACAGCATCAATAGGCGACGGCTTCCAGTCGACTCCGTCGTCCTCGAGCCGTATGTTCGCAGCAGGGTTAGGTATCGTCCACCGCTTCTAAGCACCGACGGGGTTTCCTTGCGACGGTCTACGGCACAACCGTGACTATCCGTCCCGGGGCTAACTGAAAGCGCAGAACCCGCCAAATGCACGCGGGGTTCTACTTTTGGCTCTGGTTGCCTGCAAAACCATTGGAGCAAGACCGTTTTATCTGGTCGCAGGCCGACGGCGGAAAGATTCCTCTGACGAGCGCCCAACTGTCGATGGTACTCAAGGGCATCGACTAGCAACATCCGCGACATCCTGCCGCTCTGTCGATGTTGTAAACCGCACCGAAGCCTCGTAAACTGCGACGCGTGTCCAAAGATACGCCGCTTTCGGCTATCGTCGCTGAGCTCAAGGCTCGGGTCCTCGCGCAGCAAGCATCGATCGCGAACATGGTACGGGGGATTCCCGGCACGCGTGCACACTGTGCCCCATTGTCCGGTAGCCACGCTGGCGCTTCTCTACATGCGCATCCAACCTCGCCATCTTAAACTTCATCTCGGCGTACACGCACAACCTGACTGTTTATTCGCATATCTATATTTCTTCACGAATCTCCAAATCCTACGGCATCGAATTCTTGAAGATGATACGTTTCCATCAAAACAAAGACGAAAGCTCGAATAATGGCAACAACCGCACTTGCAAATCAATTACTTCACTCCCCTTCTGCTCAGCCCGATGCATGTCGAATGCAGATCTTCCCGAAGTGTTGCGCACATGCCATGTAATCGAGTGCCAACCGCAACGATTCGAAATCAAATACCCGATCAATGACCGGACGTAGTTCATGTAGTGCGATTGCAGCTGCCATCGCTTCGAAATCGTCTCGATTTCCCACAGTAATGCCCTGCAGGCGGATATGGCGCGTCACAATTTGGCCGAGCGGGATCGTCGGCTCCGAACCTGCAAGCACGCCAATCATACTCAGCGAGCCACCGGTGCGAACCGCACGTAATGACTGTTCTAGTGTGCCGGCCCCGCCTACTTCAACAACATGATCGACACCGTGACCACCAGTGATTTCTCGCACGATCTTTCCCCACTGAGGATTCTCGCGATAGTTCACTGTTTCATCCGCCCCCAACGCACGCACTCGAGCGAGCTTTTCATCGCTGGATGAAATCACGATCGCGCGGGCACCGAGCAGTTTGGCAAACTGAAGAGCGAACAGGGATACACCGCCGGTTCCTTGTATGAGCACCGTTTCCCCCGGTCTGAGATTCCCCTCAGTGACCAACGAACGCCAGGCCGTGACCGCTGCCGTCGGCAGCGTTGCCGCTTCGACTTCGTCAAGATGTGCCGGTGCCTTACTTACCCCTTCGGCCGATAGGACGAGATAATCCGACATCGTACCGTCCTGCTCGCAGCCCAGGCTATATCGGAACCGCTCGTTACTGGGCGGCCCCCCCAGCCAACTTTGGTAGAACAGCGGACATACTCGGTCGCCAAGTTGAACTCGGGTAACTCCGGCACCGACCGCATCGACGATACCGAAGCCGTCACTTAGCATAATGAGCGGCAACTGCTGCATGCGCTTTCCATAGCCGCGGAATGGAATTAAAGAATCCCGATAATTCAGGGCTGCTGCCCGCATCCTGATGCGCACCTGCCCGTCGCGCGGCTCGGGAATTGGGCGCTCTCCAATGCGGAGATTGTCCATGGTCCATTCGTTTTCAACCTGATATACACGCATGATTTCTCCGGGCAATTAATCCACACAGCAATCGCCATATTCACAAAATACGAATTTTCTATCTACGGAGTAACTTACCCTCTTCACCTCTACGCCCGATTTGCGAGCATCGTTGATACGATGCACGACTTCCAAAAATATCACGTTCTAGTCGAGAAAGCTCATCATTCAATGCCAAAGAAAACTGATTCGTTAGGAAGATTAACCCGCGGTGTCCAACATTGCCTGCCGGGAATTTTCTGCCCGCCGCTTTTTCCGAAGCTGAAAGCGACCGGCAAACTCCCCTACTATGCCCTTCCGAAATAGAAGAACGCATACAATGAAGATGAGGCCCGTGACGATCGTGACGGATTCGCCAAGATCACGGAACCATTCGATTTGCGTCAGATTCGCCAGCCCGTCTCCAAAATCGCTCAATCGATTTTCCAACAAAATGATAACGAGTGTACCGACCACCGGCCCTGTCAACGTTCCCAGTCCGCCGACAAGCGTCATCAGGATGACGAGGCCCGACATGGTCCAATGTACGTCTCCCAATGTCACAAATCCAAGCACCACGGATTTTGTCGCACCGGCCAACCCTGCCAATGCAGCCGACAACACGAAGGCGAGCAACTTGTAACTGTCGACGTCGTAGCCAAGGGAGATAGCGCGAGGTTCGTTCTCCTTGATCGCCCTCAACACATGACCGAACGGTGATTGCACTATGCGCAGGATAGCGATATATCCCGCGACCGTGATGACGAGAACGACGTAGTACATCGTCATATCGTTGGCCAAATTGAACATGCCCAGCAACCATCCCCGAGGCACATCCTGCATGCCATCTTCACCGCCAGTGAAACGTGCCTGCAGGCAGTAGAAATACAGCATCTGCGCGAGGGCGAGCGTAATCATCGTAAAGTAGATGCCCTTTCGGCGGATTGCCAGCGCGCCCATCGCGAGACCCAGCACTGCCGCGCCGAGCGTTCCTGCAATCACCCCGATCTCAAACGGATAACCCATGTCACGCAAGACGTATCCGGCAATATAGCCCGCACCCCCGAAAAGCGCGGCGTGTCCGAATGAGAGCAACCCGGTGAAGCCGATCAGGAGATTGAAGGCGCAGGCAAACAGCGCGAAACAGAGCAACTTCATCAGCAGCACCGGATAGATGAAAGCTGGTGCGACCAGCATCGCGATCAGCGCGATCGAATAGCCGATTTTCTTGTTCACCTAGATACTCCTCAATTCCCTTTACCGAACAGCCCCGCCGGGCGAAACATCAGCACGACCGCCATGACAATGAAGACGACCGTCGCTGAAACTTCCGGGTAAAAGACGCGCGTCAATCCCTCGACGACACCCAATCCAAGGCCAGTGAGGATCGAACCCACAATCGAGCCCATTCCGCCGATGACTACGACAGCAAACACCGTGATGATCAGGTTCGTTCCCATCAACGGCGATACCTGAACTATTGGAGCGGCCAAGACGCCAGCCAGCGCCGCCAGTGCGGCACCGAAGGCGTAGGTTAGCGTGATCATCACCGGCACGTTGATGCCGAACGCTTCAACCAGCTTCGGATTCTCCGTTCCCGCGCGCAGATACGCGCCGAGCTTCGTCCGTTCGATCACATACCAGGTCGAAAAACAAACGACAAGGGAGAGAACGACGGCCCAGGCACGATAGGCAGGAAGCAGCATGAAACCGAGATTGAGCGTGCCGGCGAGCACACTTGGCGCTGAATAGGGTTGCCCCGATGCCCCGTAGATCGACCGAAACAGGCCCTCCACTACCAGCGTGATGCCAAATGTCAACAGCAGACCATAGATGTGGTCGACCTTGTAAAGCCAACGCAGCATGGTCTTTTCGAAAATGCCCCCCAATACGCCGACGACAATCGGTGCGGTGATCAACATGATCCAGTAGTTGAGCCCCAGGTAGCTCAGTCCCATCCAAGTCAGTAGTGCACCAAGCATGTACAGCATGCCGTGGGCAAAGTTGATGACGTTGAGCATCCCAAATATCACGGCAAGGCCGAGTGAAAGCAGTGCGTAAAACGAACCATTGACGAGACCGATCAACAACTGGCTCGTCAGTGCCGGCAGCGGAATTCCCAGTAGTTCTTCCATGTTTCCCTCACTACACACCAAGCAATTCGGTCAGAACAGGCTTCTTCTCGTCAAGTTCATCGGCCGTGAAGTGCTCGATCGCACGCCCATGCTCGACGACATAGAAGCGGTCTGCCAACGGCGCGGCGAACCGAAAATTCTGCTCCACCATCACGATGGTGTAGCCTTTCTCCTTTAGTTTGCTGATCATGCGTGCGAGTGCGCGCACGATGACTGGTGCGAGCCCTTCAGAAATCTCGTCGAGCAGAAGCAGCCTCGCGCCGGTACGCAGGATCCGCGCTACCGCGAGCATCTGTTGTTCTCCGCCCGATAGGCGCGTTCCCTGGCTGCGCCGGCGCTCGGCAAGATTAGGGAACAAGTCGTAGATTTCGTCGATCGACATGCCGCGATCCGTCTTAGATACCATCGGCGGCAACATCAAGTTCTCCTCGGTCGACAGCCCCGAGAAAATGCCGCGTTCCTCGGGACAATAACCGACACCCAAACGGGCAATCTTGCAGGTGGGCAGATGGATGGATTCCGTCTCGTTGATCTTGATGGATCCCCTTCTCGTACCCGTCAGCCCCATGATTCCGCGCAGCGTCGTCGTACGGCCGGAGCCATTGCGCCCAAGCAACGTGACGACCTCGCCCTTGCTAACCGAAAAGCTTAAGAAGCTGTTGCGAAATTAGTGAGCCAGAGGTTTGAGACGCGTCCAGCAAATCAAGGCGCAAGCCAAAGATAGGAAGGCCTCGTGGATATGAGCATAGCGTTCGTAGCGAATCTTCAGTCGTCGAAACGCGTGAAGCCATGCAATCGAACGTTCGACTGGCCAACGCGTTTTGCCAAGTCCGCTGCCATGCGGCTCGCAGATTTTTGCAAGTACCGGCGTGATGCCGCGCGCTCGCAAGCGCTGCCGATGTGGCTCGGAACTGTAGCCCCGGTCACCTTGAACGATTTGCGGTTTGTGCAGCGGACGACCCCGCTTGCCTCGAATGTGCGGAATGGCCTCGACCAGCGCGTCGAGCTGGGTAATGTCGTGGCGATTTGCTCCGGTCAGGATGACCGCGAGCGGGATGCCTTGCGCGTCGACGATGAGGTGGTGTTTGCTGCCGAGCTTGCGTCGGTCCGTGGGATTCGGGCCGGTTTTTTTCCCGCCAGCATGGCGCGAATCGACGAGCTGTCGACGAGAGCACGCGTCAAATCAATTTCGCCACGGCGACGCAGTTCCGCGAGCAGCGTCTCGTGGATACGTTGCCAGACGCCAGCTTGCTGCCACGCGACGAGTCGTCGCCAGCAGGCCGTGCCTGAGCCGCAACCCATCTCTTGCGGCAGGAGATTCCATGCGATGCCCGAGCGCAACACGAACACAATGCCAGTCAGTACCGCACGGTCGGGTGTCGGTTTGCGGCCTGCATACTGGCGATTGCGCGGTGCTCGCACGGGCAGAAGTGGTTCGATGAGTGACCACAATTCGTCGTCGATAAGCTCTTTAGGCATCGCTTCCCGTCAGGCAAAACAAGACAGGAAGTTAAGGAAGGTCTGCAGAAGTCGTTTTCGGAGCGACGATCTTCCACATCCATCGAGGCTTGAACGTAGGTAGCATTTTTGAGACCGAGATCGACTGGCACTGCAGCCTGTCAGGGGCAA